>JAFAVL010000403.1 GCA_019242465.1 Chroococcidiopsidaceae cyanobacterium CP_BM_RX_35
TTTTTTGATGATTTTTGCTTATGTGAGTGCTGTCAAGACCGCCAACTGCTAAAATTAGCTTCCCTCAAATCTCATCCGGGTCGAATCCCAATAAATTATTGGGCACAAACGGTAATGAGCTCATGCCCAACTCTCCTTGCCAACTCCTGCTTGCCATTAGCTGCCTCACGAACAAATCAACCGCTAACGTACTAGTTCCCTCATCAGAGTAGGTAATTGGAATTTCTTCAATTTCCGGAAAGGGAGTATTCACTAGTTCATTTAGGTAAGATTCCAACTCAGACCAATCCTGGATCAGATCCTGGAAGACTCCGCTGAAAGCTGCTGCACTTTAGCCAGAATTGAGGAGGTTATAGCAGTTTCGACCTTCTGAAGGTCAAAGAACATGTCAAGACTGGGAGGCACTTCCCCCACTAGATTCCCTTGTGGCATCTCCTGGGAGCTAAAATACCGATTCACCACTCGTACATGAGTCGCCTTTGCGACTCGATGATTGATTCGCTTGGCAAAAAAATCAATCGCCTTAATCACCCGCTCCAAGGAGCGCAAATCGAGCAGCATTTGCTCTTCTCCTCGGAAAGTAAAATCACCAATGATCACTGGTCGAAATTGCTTAGGAATCTGATTGTGAGGTTTGGTGAATCTCAATTTTTTGGCAGCTTCATGCTCGTAGAGCCACACCCGGCGATTGCGCTCTCGGTCGAAATCCATACAGCGGAGTTTTTGAAAGGCTCCAATAACTGTCTTTTGATTAGAAACTTGATAGTAGACTCGGGCGGGTTGATACGGCTCTCCGGTTCTGGTGGATAATAGTGCTTGTTGGACGACCATCTTCCGTTTTCTTTAAACCATCTAACGTAACTTTTTCTATCTGTAAACCAATAGATAGCTGATGCGACCCATGTCGGCTCAAAGCCTACCCTCGCGCGCTAGCTTCTCTTGCGCCGCTTGCAATAACCAAGTTCGGCGACTGGTCTTAGTTAATCTCCGAGCGTCATCAATCAACTGGCATAAGTCGGCTGGTATTACCATTTGAAATTTCACCTCTTTCTGCGTTGGCACATCCTCCCCAATTCCTGGCAGCGGGCTGCCGGCATCGATCACGCGTTCAATATCTGCCTGAGAAGGTTCTGGCACATTGTGGCAAACGGGCTTTTTTATCGTCATAAAGTACTTTTTTGATTCTAGCTCAGTCCTCACCTGATACCACTATAGTATCAAAACAGTACTTATAGAGGGCTTCAAGCTCCTGTACGGCTTTCTGGTCGCGGGGCTTAACTTCAGTTACTGATAGCCCCTGTGTATGCGCATTGGGGAAAGCTTTGCGATCTCCAATGCGGGGGGGTATCAACTCGATTCCTGGCGTCTCCTGAATCATCTGTATCGCTTCGTCGTTATCCCGCCCAGAGGCATCGGCACGGTTAAGGAAAGCCCATGCCTTAAGCTCCGGGTTCACGGTTCTCACCTCTTCCAACAGGTTCGCCACCTTATCCAGTGTCCAAATATCTGGTCCGCGTGGGGGAATCGGTAAAAGCACAAGATGGCCACTGTTAGCGCTGCCCTTTGCGTGGTAGTGTCTCGTCCACCCACGTCTATAATTGCGTCATCATACCGTGAGGCTAACTTCAACACTTCATCCCTAGCCGCCTTCCCGCGCAGCTGAATGCAGGTCAGTCTTTGGCTGCCCTCGGGAAAGTTCTCGCTGCGAGTTGACGCCCAAAGTGTGGTTGTCTCTTGGTCATCACCATCTACTAGTAACACGTCATGACTAACCGCCCGCCGTGCTGCTAGGTTAGCCGCTATCGTACTCTTACCTGCACCGCCTTTAATGCCGCCTATCACCACAATTATGGTACGATTCAAGTTTAAAGCTAGTATTTAATATATACTATTTTAGTACTGAATAAATACTAAACTCGGATAAAACTTCAAGAAAACTTCTCTAAAGTTTCAACAAGAAGGCAGAACAGACAGGAGGTAACGCATTACGCCACTTAAAGACTTTTTCTGTCGTTTCATGCCGGTCACGACCACCTAGCTGCAACAGCTTTCAACAGACCTGATACAACAATGAACAGCGAAATGAACTCAAATGCAGCCTGTATAATGCTTCTGAGGACTCTTGAAGTGATTGAACTGGGTGAAACCCTAGAAGAACGAGTAATGTTTACTGCGCCCAGTGGCACCAAGGAAAGGCTGAAAGCCTGGGCTGAGGCAGAACGTAGAATAATTAGTAATCTTGGCGAGGGAATTGTGTTGGAAGCGTTAGAACAGTGGGAGGCGAATCAGAAAACATCAACTCATCCGCAAGAGAAGAACGAAGAAGGTTAAGCGCAATGATTCAAGCCGTTCCTAAACAAATTACATTTGATGAGTTCATCGCTTGGTATCCAGAGAACTCAGAGTATCGCTACGAATTGCATGACGGAGAAA
>JAFAVL010000072.1 GCA_019242465.1 Chroococcidiopsidaceae cyanobacterium CP_BM_RX_35
CCACAAAGGTGTTTCTTCGGCATGGCTATGCTGGCACAAGTATGGACCGAGTGGCAGCCGCAGCAGGCGTCTCCAAGCAAACAATTTACACCCATTTTCAAGATAAGAACGGCCTATTTACTGCCTTGATTGAGCGAGTTACGACCCGTCAGTTGCAGCTCGAATTCGGTCCAGAGCCATTTCAGGGCGAACCAAGTACCCTACTACGCCGAATAGCCCAAGGGTATCTAAATAAAATGGACGACCGAGAGTTTATCGATTTGCTAAGGGTGGTAATAGCTGAATCAGATCGCTTCCCAGAATTGGCAAAGCTTTATACACGCACAGTCATTCAGCCAACTTGTCTGGGTCTCAGTATGTATTTTGCAGCCCATCCAGAACTCAACCTTCCAGATCCGGCAGCAAGTGCCCAAATTTTTTTCGGATCTTTGTCTGCCTTCATCCTGTCGCAACAAATCCTGTATGGCAAGCAATTTATGCCAATGGATGATGAACGTTTAATCGATACTTTAGTTGAGCTATGTTGCCAAAATTCTCTGGAAGGTTGAGCAAGTGAGTTAGATCTCTGACTTTGTCATCCATTTGACAGCTTGGCAAACGTTTCCAACTCGACTGCGTCATGACTACAGAAGAGGCGCACGCCTTTACTGCGATCGAGCGATAGCGCGTGCAGCCGCTCTTGATTGTGGAGCCGAGCCTTGCGGTCTACCTCCATCAACCGCTGGTAGGCACGTAATCCCGGCGTGCAGCGTGGCTTGGGCGAACCCATCTCGTGCCGATAGAAGTAGGCATCGCCCGCATGGAGGAGCCAACCGGAAGGGGTATCGATCGCGATGCCAGCATGACCCCTTGTGTGACCAACGAGTGGGATCAGGAGGAGTTCTGGCGGTAGTCCATCAAGGTTGCGCACTGCAGAGAAGCCGAACCAAGGTTCACCTCCAGGTGAATAGTACTTCCAGTGTTTGACCTCATCCCACTGGGCTGGACGGTAGCGCCCTTGAGCAAGCAAGCTGCGTCGGTCTTGTGCAGCATCAATCTCAGCTTGCATCACATGTACTGTTGCCTCAGGAAAATCCTCTAAACCGCCAGCATGGTCGAAATCGAGGTGAGTCAGTACGATGTGGCGCACGTCGCTAGCGGAAAAGCCGAGCTGCTCGATCTGAGCGATCGCTGTGTATTTTTGCTCAAACTGGATGCGATTCAAAAGAATGAAGAATGGGCTGAGTCGTGAGTTAGGTGCCTTAACATCGCGCAGACCAAAGCCAGTATCAATCAAAACGAGCCCCTGCTCCGTCTCGACAAGCAGGCAGTGGCAGACGAGACGAGCCGTCAGACCGCGACTCTTGCCATCGAAGAGCGGTCCACCAATCGGGCACATACAACCGCAATTGAGATGATGAATCTGCATGAGGGATCTATCCACTTTAAACTACTTTTTGCGTATCCAGCCTGGGGATTGAGAGGCTAAAGTAGATGGATGCTACTATTAGACCAACAGCTAACAAGGGCAATACAAGCCGTCCCCGTTATTTACGCACCATCCATATTCAAGGCAGACATTCTTAGTTGCATCAATCTAATGGGCTACCTTCCTAGAAGGATTCACGACCGTCGTTCTACTCGTGATGAACATTCGACCGATTACTGAAGACGAGTTAGATAGACTCTCCTGCAAACTTCTAGAGGTTGGACGGTTCATTGACCGATAAGCTCAAGAGCTACGAAGCGGTAAAGAAACAAGTAATGAAGAATGTGGAACATCGACTTTCATGTGTTTATGTCCACTGAATCCGAGATTGCCGCCGCCTTTCTTCGTCACTGTCGTCGTCTTTAGTAAGAGTCGATGGAATCCCAGGCGAACAGGGGTTTTTAGACAAATTCACCTGGGCGGGAAAACTCGCTACCAGTTGATAGTTTAAATCCAAAATTAGAGCGCATTCGTCTTTAAAGATAGATGGGACGCAGTTGAGCTATTTCAACATTATAGCAATCCTAAAAGATTCATAAAATCAATTTGTGGTGCAGGCTTCTAGCTTGCGCGGGAGATATTGCCCGCGCTACGCTTTCACAAGACAAATCGGATTGCTATATATGTAAGTTTAAGGTAGCAGCTGATTTATTATCAATAGCTGTTCACTGGTTCAACTGCGTAATTCCTATCGAGTTTAAACAGGAGTTTACGCCATGAAACGTCTAATAATTGGTGGGTTCTCAGTTCTGCTAGTAATTGCTACAACTGCACCTGCTTTTGCCTATGGAAAAGTGCAGGAGTCCAACACAAGAGACAGTCAATCTATTCCTTCCAGCAGTTCTATGCAACCCTCAGCACCAGAGTCGATGACGACACAGTCAAACAAAAGGGAACCACAAAGCAGGTCTAGCACTTCACTGCTCTTGGACCCGAACCCGCCAGCGGAAGTCCCATCGCCTAGCCTCTTCTATCTAGATCCTAGTAGTGCATATCAGCCCAGTGCGCACTAGGGTCAATGACAACACAGCCAAACAAAAGGAAGCATTGCACGAATACAAAATGATTTTTCGATATTAGGCTGTGCCTTATATCTGCTTAGAACCATCCGGGGCAATCTCTTGTGATTGTCCCTACAATTTCACACGAGGTCAGGAAACATGTTTCTCAAAATAAAGCATCTTCATTTGAATGAACTCAAACACCTAGAAATCGCCCAACTGGATTACATTATGGTGAAACTTGTCAGTCTACAGGATCTAGTTTACCAGAGGTTTGATGCGATAGAGGTTCATGACCCCAAGGTAGCCCAGTT
>JAFAVL010000281.1 GCA_019242465.1 Chroococcidiopsidaceae cyanobacterium CP_BM_RX_35
GTATTCCTGACAAGTCTCCCAGTAAACTTGCTGCGCTATCTCTTCACCTGCGTCGAAGCTTTTGCTGTATAGGTGGTAATTACAACGCTGGCAATAAATTACGGTCCCTTTCTCGCTGCAAAGTGTGTCATTGGTACTTTTAATCCAGCACGCCATGTTCGCGGTAGTAACGCTCTGCCCCTGAGTGTAATGGTACTGAACGAGTCGGACAAATTGCTTCTGGTTTGATCGGGTAGTAAAGCGGGCTGTGTTTCAGCGGCTGTTAGAGGTTCAATCCGCTACACCCTATCGATTTACTGTGTTCATATCTGGGTAGCGGTCCCCTGCGGCAATTCCTGGTGGTAGCATTTTACTAATCTGCTCTAATTCAGACTGATCCAGCACGATCTCCGCTGCTGCAACATTCTCTTCCAGGTATGTGCGACGTTTGGTACCAGGAATTGGTACTATGTCTTGCCCCTGAGCCAACACCCAGGCTAGCGCTAACTGTCCGGGTTTGACCCCTTTCTCGGCTGCCATTTCTTCAATCCGCTGCACCAATTTCAGATTATGCTGTAGATTCTCTGCCTCAAAGCGCGGATAACGGCTGGCCCGATAGTCCCCTTCCAATAGGTCATCCATACTCCGAATTTTGCCAGTGAGAAACCCACGACCTAGAGGACTATAGGGTACAAAGCCAATCCCCAACTCCCGGCAAACGGGCAGAATCTCTGCTTCAGGCTCACGGCTCCAGAGGGAATACTCGGTCTGTAGTGCGGAAATGGGATGTGTGGCTTGAGCCCGGCGAATAGTTGCCGGAGCAGCTTCCGAAAGCCCCAGATAACGGACTTTCCCTTGCTGCACTAGCTCTGCCATAGCTCCTACTGTCTCTTCTATAGGGGTGTTGGGATCAACCCGATGCTGGTAGTACAGGTCAATCACCTCAATCCCTAAACGTTTGAGGCTGGCTTCGCAAGCAGAGCGTACATAGTCGGGTTTACCATTCACGCCTAGGAAACTGCCGTCACTGCCACGCACATTGCCAAACTTGGTTGCCAGGATGACCTGATCTTGGCGATCGCTAATTGCCTTACTAACTAACTCCTCGTTGTGACCTACCCCGTACATATCAGCGGTATCGAGGAATGTAACTCCCAACTCCAACGCTCGGTGAATTGTGGCGATCGCTTCATTTTCATCTGGAGTGCCGTAGAACTCGGACATTCCCATACAACCCAGCCCCAATTCTGAAACTATTAATCCTTGATTACCCAGTTTTCGCTGTTTCATTGATGGTTTTCCTGTGATTGATACTTTGGCTAAGAGCGCACCATAATCTTGATGACTTTCCAGAGTTCACTTAATATTCTAATTATTGCCGCCAATGCCTTGCTGAGATGTTCTAATCGCTTCGCCTGGATCTATCTCAGCAATCAGGATGCAACGCTTTAGTAAGTTGATGTCAAGGTTTTCTAGCCCTGGTGGCTCACTGCGACCTACATGTTCATAGCCATCGTCCCTGAGATGATAGAACGCCAACGTCCCATCTTCCCAGAACCACACCTCAGAAACGCCTAGCGCCTGATAAAGACGCAGTTTGCTGACACTACCGCTGAAGATGACTTCGATTGACAAGTCAGGAATGGGCTTGATACTGCCAATGCAGAAAGACTTATCGGCTTGGGCTGAGGCTTTCCCTTCCCTCTCTTGTTTCATGGAGCCTGTTGGCTGGAAGAAGATCCCCTTCTGAGCAAGGTAAATCAACAGCAGCCCACCGATGACACAGTTAAATACCTCACGTTCACGTCCCGGCATGAGAATCTCAATTTCTTCGTCATAAAAAGCTAACCGGACACCGGGAGAATTTGCCGATGCTTGCTGGATGAGTTTGAATTGCTCCCACGTCCCTTGCAAAAAGATGCGCTGGTCAGTGGTTTTCGTGAGTAGTTGAGTCATTGCAGCACCTCCCCTATTTCCTCTTGCTTTCAGTTGCAGAAGAGTCTTTTTGCTTTGGAATATCTCCCTTGTTCCTCTACCTCTCTGACAGCTTTTTCAATGGTAAACTAACCGCACTACCAGCCAGTGAATATATCGACGGGAAAATCTATCAAAAGCCAATGCCCCAAGGGAAACATAGTATTATCCAAACCGAGTTATCATCTGCTATCAAGCAGGTCGGTAAATCGCGTCAGCTAGCTTTAGCGTTAACCGAGTTACGCTGTACATTTGGGAGACGTTCCCAGGTTCCAGATATTGCGGTATTTGAGCTTGCTCAAGGAAGTTGCCGGAGCTACCTCCGGCAAACCCTTGATTGGTCGCGTATCCCTGTCGACAAGGATGGGGAGATTGCCAATAGGTTTGAAAGCTACCCAGATTGGAGAGGATATTCGTGCCTGTCTACAGTACGCCATTGCGCTGGTGGCGGCTGAAGATATTCGCTTTGTATCTGCCCAAGCATGAGATTCTTATTTAATCAAGATGTGTATGGTATGACAGCAAGATTCTTAATTGATGCAGGACATGGTGTAGTTCTTGCAGCTCAGGTCGGTCTTTCACAAGCAAGTGATGAAGAAATACTCAGGACAGCACAGAGGCAGAACCGTATTCTTGTCACGCGAGATAGGGACTACGGAAATCTCATTTTTGTTAGAAACATTAGTACTGGTGTTATTTATCTTTGAGTCCTGCCTAAAACTGTCAATTCAGTTCATAATGAATTAGCAAGAATTCTAAAAACCTACTCAGAAGTAGAATTGGCGAGAGCGTTTGTGTTTGTAGAATCGGGTGGACACAGGTTTAGAAAACTATAATGCAGATTTTGATGTTCACCTTTGGGGTTCGGCGCAGTCCGTTAGAAATGCAGAGTCATATAGCTAGTTCTTCAGTGTGCAACGCTACCTGTTGCTTTGACCTTTTTGAAGAACACAACTGCGAGCCCACTTAGAAACGGTTTATCAATAAAACATAAAGTTATTTTGTAAGTTCTAGTGCGACGATTGTTGCTAAGACGACGTAGCATCAATCGAATCATCACCACACAAATCATGCCCTCATGATTTTCCGGTAACACTTCGTAGTCGCGACATAATACTCGGGCGTTGTCTAACCAGGCAAAGGTCCGCTCGACAATCCATCTCAATGACTCGACACGAAAGCCTTTGTTTTCCCGAGGTGGTGCAATCTCTAAAACACATTCGTAGGCAGCTTGCAAGTAACTGTCTAGCTCTCCCTTGTAGGCAAGGGAGAGCTAGTACCTTCCCTAAGCGACTGTAGAGTTCGAGAAC
>JAFAVL010000475.1 GCA_019242465.1 Chroococcidiopsidaceae cyanobacterium CP_BM_RX_35
AACCTGAAAAATCGCACTTGCCTGATCTTCTGGATTACGCACTACACCTTTTTTGCCCACACGCAATCTCCCAACTTCAAATTGCGGCTTCACCAACAACACTGCCTCTCGTGGGGATGAGAGCAGTTGCCACAAGGCAGGCAGAATTTTGGTCAGGGAAATGAATGACACGTCCACGACTGCTAAATCGGCTGACTGTGCGTCCTGGTACAACTGAACTGGCTGGAGATAGCGCAGGTTGGTGCGTTCTAGTAAAATCACGCGCGGATCGTTACGCAGCCGCCAGTCAACTTGCCCGTAACCCACATCAATGCCATAAATCTGTTTTGCTCCAGCTTGCAGTAAGCAGTCGGTGAACCCACCCGTGGAAATGCCACCATCAAGGCAAGTGCGTCCAGTGACAGAAATCGCAAATACTTCTAGGGCTTTAGCAAGTTTTTCACCGCCTCTGGAAACATAGGGCGATCGCTCTTTAACTTGAATCTGCGCGGAAGTTTCTACCTCGGTGCCAGGCTTGTCGATCACCTGCTGGTTCACGACGACTTCCCCCGCCCGAATGAGTCTTTGCGCCAGTTGCCGGGAGGAACACAAGTTGAGTTCTACTAGTAATGTGTCAAGTCGTTGTTTGGGCAAGGAATACAGTCTTAAAAAAGCGATCGCACTGTACACCTTTAGCGTAAGACGCGATCGCTGAATTCTTTCTAGTCTCCCCTAGGGACTAAATATCCTGTTCGCCTAATTCGCGAGTCATATAGTCGAACGGCTCATCCACAAAGGCGGTATTTTCAATCCCTGCCGCTGCCACTTGCGCTTTAACTATCTCCTTCATAATTTGGATGCCTTGGATCGTCGGACCGATTGGCACCCCTAATGAATTGTAAGTTTCTCTCAACCCTTGCAGCACCCGCTCATCCAGTACGTCCATACTGCCAGCAACTAGCGCATAGGTTGCGTAGCGTAGGTAGTAGTCCATATCGCGCAAACAAGCAGCGTAGCGCCGCGTTGTGTAGGCATTCCCACCAGGACGAATCAATTCTGGCAGTTCTTCAAATAACTTTGACCCAGACTGCTTCACAATTGTTGCTGCATTGGTGTTAACCGATGCTGCTGCCTGGATTCGGGCTGTGCCCGTCTCAAAGTAAGACTTCAGCTGGTCGATGGCATTTCGGTCAAAATACCGACCTGCGACATCGTAAGTGCCAATTAAGCTTGTTACCGCGTCCCGCATAAATCTGCTCTCCCACTTATTTCTATCAACGTTTTGATATTTTTGTCTCGTTTTTGCCGCTGTTACCAGCTTTCCAGGCTACCTCGAACCTCAAGCTTTCCAGGAGGCAAATATCAGCTATCTAAAAATTTTATGCCAAAGTATGACCTATGTGACATGAACGACTTGTTTCAGATTGCATTGCGAAGTTACATCTAGCTGCCAAATGCCTACAAAACGATTTTTGTATCACATGTTACAAAAAACCTGCGCCTCTCTTCCTAGGATAGATAATCCAGAAGTAATGTAGTCTGGTTTTTCCCTGCCCTGACAGTAAGCTTTGAATATTTTTGTAAAGTTCAGCGGATTTGCTGACAAGGAGTTATCCATGCCTGAAACCCCACAAGAAGTCTTGAAGATGATTCAAGACGAAAACATTGAACTTATAGATTTGAAGTTCGTCGATCCGCTAGGTACCTGGCAACACCTCACCATATACAAAGACCTGCTAGAAGAAGAGAGCTTCACAGAAGGGGTTGCCTTTGATGGGTCCAGCATTCGAGGCTGGAAATCCATTCACGAGTCAGACATGGCAATGCGACCCGATCCCAAAACGGCCTGGATTGACCCGTTTATGGAAGAAAAGACGCTCTCGCTAATTTGCACAATCATTGAGCCTCGGACAGGAGAGCTTTACGAGCGCTGCCCACGAGCGATCGCTGAAAAAGCGCTCAACTTTCTCACCAATGCCAACCTTGGAGACACTGCCTTCTTCGGTCCTGAAGCTGAATTCTTTATTTTTGACGATGTTCGCTACGACCAAACCTCAAACACAAGCTATTACTACGTAGACGCGATCGATGGTCGTTGGAACTCTGGTAGAGAGGAGCCGGGTGGAAACCTAGGCTATAAGCTCCGCTCCAAAGAGGGTTATTTCCCAGTTTCCCCGGCTGATGCTTTGCAGGACATCCGTAGTGAGATGCTGCTGACCATGGCTAAGTGTGGCGTCGTGATTGAGAAACATCACCATGAGGTAGCGACTGGGGGGCAGTGCGAACTGGGAGTTAAGTTTGCACCAATTATTGAGGCAGCAGATAGCCTGATGATTTATAAATATGTCATCAGAAATGTTGCCAAAAAACACGGTAAGAGCGTTACATTCATGCCTAAGCCCATATTTGCTGACAACGGCTCTGGGATGCATACCCACCAGTCAATTTGGAAGGGTGGACAGCCATTGTTCGCAGGCGATCGCTACGCTGGCTTAAGCCAAATGGCTTTACATTACATTGGTGGCATTCTCAAACATGCTCCAGCTCTGTTAGCCTTTACCAACCCCACAACCAATTCCTACAAGCGCCTTGTTCCTGGTTTTGAAGCACCAGTGAACCTAGCCTATTCGCAAGGAAACCGCTCTGCTTCTGTGCGCATTCCGCTTGCCAGCTCTCCTAAAGCTAAACGTCTAGAGTTCCGCTGTCCAGATGCGACATCAAACCCCTATCTGGCATTTGCTGCCATGTTATGTGCAGGGATA
>JAFAVL010000566.1 GCA_019242465.1 Chroococcidiopsidaceae cyanobacterium CP_BM_RX_35
GCGCCGGATCACCCCGCCCGGCGGATTCTCGGTTTCTGCTGTGTAATCTAAAACCTCTAGCGCTTTGCTATCCCCGCTGCCAGATGTCCCGATTGGTGAAGCAACAGGACCGGAAGCTCAGTGGAAACGGCATCGAGTTCTTGGCGGACGGGATGCCGCTGCTCCTGAAGCTGGGAGTCATCACAGCCATTGCCAATAACCCAACCAAAGTGAGCAATCAAGTCTGGATTGTTCTCGCTCCACTGGCGCAGCGTTTGTTGCAGTTTAGCAATACGGTCTACATCACCATCAGGTGGCGGTAGCAGATTGGCAACGGTGGCAGCGATGCCCTGATTAAAATATGCCCGTGCCCATCAATAAAACCGGGCACAATCGTCTTACCATTTAGATCAATGATTTGAGTGGCGTCTCCCTGAAACTCCATTACCTGATCGCGACTGCCCACTGCCAGAATTTTTCCAAGCTTAATCGCAACCGCCTCGGCAGTGGGCTGAGCATCATTGACAGTAATCACTTCACCGATGTAGATTGCATCGGCAACTGCATCTTGCTGACTAATTGCATTGAACTGGGAAGTATTGGAGGATTGGCTAGCTTGATTCGACTGGCTAGCTAGAACGGTTGCCGCAAATGCTCCTGTACCCAGCAGCAAATAAAGCCTGGGTAGGGTGAATTGCTCACTTAGCAGATGAAAGCACGGATTGCAGCAGGAGCATTGTCCAAACGTAGAGCGTTGGTTCATCGTTCAATTCCTCAGAGGATTGTCAAAGCTGTAGGCGAAGCTGATGCCCTCGATCGGCTTTTGAGTGATGCCGTAAAAGAAATAATTGATTTACGTATTGAGCCTAGAGTGCAAAAATAAGAATGAGATAATAAAACATAAAACATCGGTAAAAATGAGCAAAATGACAAAAATATTAAATTACAGAAAACGATGTTGAAAGCTCAGCGCATAAGAGCCGTGGGACGCGGGTTGCTCCACTTGGGGTCTCCCTAAGTGGAGCACACAGCGAGTGAAAACGAGGGGCATCTTTAGGGGTTGTGTTACAAAAAGTTTTTGAGGAAAGACTCTTGGGAAAGGGAATCAACTAAACAACTACTCTAAAGATTTCAGCTATGAATTTGCCCCGTTCTTTGATGGCTCCTTGTTATTGGTTGGTCGCAGGTGTGAACGAAAACGTTTTTCTAGTGCCGCTCTAGTGTTTGCAACACAACCTAACAGGTCACTCGGCAGGAGTAACTACACCCCGACACTCTCCAAAACCTACTCTGGCATAGCCTTCCTTCTCACAGTATCCGCGAAGAATGACTTCATCACCATCAGATAGAAAGTACCGTACCTCACCACTTGGTAGTTCGATAGACTTAGAACCGCGCTGAGAGATCTCGAGCAGACACCCTTGCGAACCTTCCTCGGCACCAGAGACTGTCCCACTAGCTAATAAATCTCCAGAGCAGAGGTTACAACCGTTACTCGAGTGGTGGGTGAGCATCTGAGCCAATGTCCAATACATCTGCTTGAAAGAAGAACGGCTCAAGCGAAACGGCTGCCTACCTTCCTCACGCATTTGGGCCGAACAAAGTAATACTTCAACAGTAAGGTCGATTCCGCCAAGGCTAGAATCGAGCGGCGAGGAGAGATAGGGTAGAGGAAGGGGATCTCCCTGGGGGCGGTGGAAAGCCGGACAGCGAAAGGGTGCTAGAGCTTCCAAGGTGATAATCCAGGGAGAAAGCGTGGTTGCAAAGTTTTTTGATAGGAAGGGACCAAGGGGCTGGTTTTCCCAGGCTTGAATGTCTCGAGCCGACCAATCGTTTACCAAGCAAAGCCCAAATATGTGGTCTTCAGCATTGTCGATCGAGATAGGCTGCCCCAGCTCGTTCTCAACCCCAATGAAAAATCCGACCTCTAGTTCGTAGTCTAGAAGCTGAGAAGGTCCGAAGCTAGGGACAGAATCCCCAGAACCCTTTGTTTGACCACTTGGGCGCTTGATCGAGATGCCACTAGGTACAATGGAGGAAGCGCGCCCGTGATAGGCGATCGGTACGTACTTATAATTAGGGAATAGTGGATTGTCGGGGCGGAACAATTTCCCTACATTGGTAGCATGAAAAATTGAGGCGTAGAAGTCTGTGTAGTTGCCAATCCTGACAGGCAGTAGCAGTTCGGCATCGGACATGGGAATAAGAATCTCTCTGACTGGAGGAGGCTTTTGCTTGTCATATCGTAACAATTCGCTTAAGCGAAGGCGTATTGCTGAACAAGCTCCCTTCCCCATCGCCATTAATCGATTTAAGTTGGGTGCCGTGCATGCCTCTTGCAGCTCTTCGGGAAGATCCTGAAGCAGTCCTGCCGAGCGGCACGAGGATAAATCTAGAACTTGGTCTCCGATCGCAACACCGATACGTGAGTTTTCGGTACTACCTCGAGGTCGAAACACACCAAATGGAAGGTTCTGAATTGGAAAATCAGTGTCTTTTTGATTCGCAGACTCTACCCAACTATGCAAACTTGGAGCGTGAGTGGCATCAACAGTGCGGCTCATAATAGATTGAGCTCCTCAAGACCGTCTATCAGCTCTTGAAACGAGCAGGAACCGAAGGAGAGAAAGAAGCGTTGCCGAGCTTCCTCTATCTCTAGAATGCTCAGTCGGCGATCGCGCCAGGAAAGACCATCTGCTTTAAATTGGAAGCCGTCGATGGAAGATTCATCGAGGAGCTCTAGAGCATCTTCCGGTGTTACTTTTTGCCAATAAGCAAATGCTGCCATAACAGCAACATTTAGGAAGCCGTGCATCATAGTAGAAGGGTCATCTGATGCACTCGTTAAGCGATAGTTGGCAGGCAACGGGTGGTGCAAACCTGCGGTTGCCTTAAATGGAACTCGAGCCGGAGCCAGCGCAAGAATACCCTGACAAAGCTCAGTTGTACTTGGAAACGTGTTAGTAGTTGTGCCTCCGGTTCGGATCTTAGCCAATGCGCTAGTGTGTCGCAAGGCAGCTAAATACGTATCTAAAGATTTGTTGAGGGGAATTTCGAAAAAGGAGTTAACTGTAATAGGTAAATAAGGCAGCACTCTCTCGATTTCTGTAGGTGGAAGCGGAGGGAATTCTAAGGCTGTGACTGCTATCTTGTCACTATTATTGAGCGAACGCACTCTCTTAATTTCTAGAGCCAAATCCTCTGAAAGGATCGCGCTTAAAAACCACTGCCTCGCTTTATTATCTTCTAATGGATCTATAGGTAGGAGTTGTTCGAACTGGTTCAAACTGGAAGCAGGAAGTACAAAACGACCTAGCATCCAATTATGAGGAGCCGTTTGGTACTGAGCATAATTCGTCAGCGCTTCTTTTAGACTAAGCTTTGCTGGAGGGAAAAGTCCGGCGTAATCCACAATCGATGATAGGAGTGCCTTTAATGATGCAAGCACTAGGCATTCCCTCCTCTATCTAACTCAGCAGTAGTGAATAAGCTTTAATTTCATTTTGGTAGTGCAGTTCTTTAGTTACCTATATCTCCAGACATATCCAGTAATAAATATCCTACAAATGGATGAGTCAACTATAGATTCCATACGGTTGAATTTGTTAACAATAATGAATGACCGTAAGGAGATAAAAATAAATTTTATAATTTGATTAGAGGCTTTTTAGCTAGAGAAATAACTAAAAGCCCGCACAAAGTGACATGTTGATTTTTTAGCAAGCAATCGATTCAATAGTCCATTCAGATTGCTAGTGGAGTTTTTTCGATATCTCCTCAAAGCATCAGGTGGACCCGTTTGCAGGGAGCTATTTCTATGGGCAGCTTTTACCCCATTAAGCGATTCGACCACCTCGAATTTTATGTTGGGAACGCTAAGCAGGCAGCGCTCTTCTACTCAAAGTGTTTTGGATTCACCAATACAGCTTATCGGGGGCTGGAAACTGGCAGTCGTGAAACTGCATCTTATGTAATGGAACAAGGAGATATTCGTTTCATTTTAAGTACAGGATTGAGTCCAAACCATCCGATCTCAAAAAGCGTACTCAAGCACGGCGATGGAATAGCGATTGTTGCCCTAGAAGTACCAGATGCGCTCAGCGCTTACGAGGAAGCAACTAGGCGAGGTGCGGTTGGAGCGATCGCCCCAACCGAAGAGAAAGACGATTGCGGAGTATTGCGCTACTCTGCCATTCGCGCCTATGGTGATACGTTAATCGAGTTCGTCGACCGGAGCAATTACGTCGGTGTTTTTGCTCCCGGCTTTCAGCCTCGGAACCAAGCTTGCAGCAAAGGAGTGGGACTGAAGGCGATCGACCACGTAGTTGCAAACGTGGAGCTGGGGGCTATGGACCAATGGGTACGATTTTTTGCCAATACGATGGGCTTTAGCCTGTTGATTCATTTTGACGATCAGGCTATTTCCACAGAGTACTCAGCCTTAATGTCCAAGGTAATACAGGACAGCACAGGCAAGATTAAACTTCCAATCAACGAGCCAGCCCCAAGCAAGCGGAAGTCCCAGATCGAAGAGTACTTGGAATACAACTACGGACCCGGAATTCAACATGTTGCCTGTGCAACCGATAACATCATTGAGGCTGTTACCTATTTGAGGGCAGCAGGAGTCGAGTTTTTATCCGTACCGAAAACGTATTACGAGAACTTAGAGAAGCAGGTAGGGAAAATTGATGAGCCGATCGACAAGCTGGCAGAGCTGGGAATCCTCGTGGATCGGGAAGAAGATGGTTATTTATTACAGATTTTCACCCAGCCCGTAGAGGACCGCCCCACTCTCTTCTTTGAGGTAATCGAGCGGCATGGGGCGCAGGGCTTTGGTGAGGGTAACTTCAAATCCTTATTTGTAGCCATCGAGCGCGAGCAGGCGCTGCGGGGCAATCTTTTGAGTGTTTAGCGATGGGGTGGAACCATGACATACTACTACAAGTTGGGAAACATCCCCCACAAGCGGCACACCCAACTCCGCCAACCCGACGGCTCTTTGTATCACGAAGAGTTGATTGGAATTCATGGCTTCTCAGGCGTTCACTCTCTTCTTTACCACTTACGTCCACCCACCCAGAACCAGAAGATCTGGCTGGAGGGAAAGGTGGACATTTCTTATGAAGAACAAGGTCCCTTGCGCCACCGCCACCTGCGAGCGGCAAACGAGGTTGCTTGTGGTGATGCAATTGCCGCTCGCGTACTCCTGCTAGCAAATGCAGACATCTGCATGTCGATCGCTCGGCCTACAGTACCCATGCAGTATTGGTATCGCTTTGCCCATGGTGATGAAGTAATTTTCATCCATGAAGGCAGAGGTTTACTAGAGAGCCAGTATGGAATACTCCACTACAAGCCAGGTGATTATTTGGTGATTCCATCCGGTGTTCTTTGGCGGATCTTACCCGATGAGGGTATCGAGCAGAGAATGCTAGTTGTGGAAGCATACGGTCATATTAAGGCGCCTGAGCGCTACATCAATCGTTACGGTCAATTCCTCGAAAGCTCCCCCTACGGTGAGCGTGACATTCGACCGCCTGAAGAGCTGATTACCCATGATGAGGAGGGGGAGTTTGTGATTCGAGTTAAAGCCCGAGACCGGATTACCAGCTACCTACATTACCATCACCCACTAGATGTTATGGGATGGGATGGGCATCTCTGGCCGTATGCGTTCAATATCGAGGACTTTGAGCCTATCACGGGTCGGGTTCACCAACCACCTCCAGTGCATCAAACCTTTGACGGTCCTGGATTTGTCTTGTGCTCTTTCGTGCCGCGCCTCTTCGACTATCATCCTTTAGCAATTCCCGCTCCATACAATCATTCCAACGTCGATTCCGATGAGGTCATTTACTACGTGAAGGGGAATTTCATGTCGCGCAAAGGGATCGAGCGCGCGTCTATTACGGTTCATCCCGGCGGCATTCCCCATGGTCCACACCCAGGAACGTATGAAGGGTCGATCGGTAAGGAACGAACTGACGAACTCGCCGTAATGATCGATACCTTTCGTCCGTTACAGCTTACGAGGAACGCGGTTTCACTTGAAGACAAAGACTACCCCTATAGCTGGAGCGCCTAATAGGGGCAAGAAAGCGAAGCCCCGATCTCACAACCAGGAGGAATCCAATTATGACTCAAGTCTTTGCAGCGGTACCGGGTCTTCTAACCATTTCCTCGCGGATTGAAGAACGCTTGCACCGGGGCGAGTTGACCCAGGATCGGGTGAACGCCTTTTGCAACTTCCTTACTAAAGTCAATCGTGAATTCTTGCAGCACCTTATTATTACCAACAACGCCTATACCCGTTGGTTCCGTAACGGCACGGCTACAGACGAAGAGCTGCGACACTTTATCCGGCAGTTTTCAGTCTTCTCCAACCAGTTCCTAGTAGCGGCTCTGTTGAAAACAATCGAGTCCCCCACTCTCGGACAATCACGGGCTAGTCGAGAGATCTTGCTGAACGAGCTGGGTGTCATCTACCGCCAGCCCGACCTGCAAAAGGACGTTCACCTCGCCCAAACAGCAGAGGAAAAGGAACGGGAAGGCGATCCCGAGTTAGTCAGTACTGAGGGCACTGTGGATGGTGGTATCTGTCGTTTCCGGGCAGCCCATTTTGAATGGCTAGTTGGCGTGGCTGAAGGACTAGGTCTTAGTTATGCGGACATCGGTAAACGCAAGCACGGTCGGCCCACAACCTTGTATTTTTGCGACGAGTTGCAGCGTCTTTATGGCAGCGATGACCCACAGATTGCAGAAGGTGCCAGCTTTGCAGTTGAAAATTGGGCAGCGGCAGGCTTCTGGCAGGAGTTGGAGGACGGTTTGACGTATATCAAATGTACGCGGCACCCACAGCTGCGCTTGGCATTTTTCACCTGGCACAACCGAGTTGAAGCGCAGCACGCCGGACACACACTGGAGGAACTCGAGAACGTCTATTTTGACGAAGCAAAGAGCGTTGCTCCCGGAGGTTGCCTTCGGACGGACGATAAAGCCTGCGGGAGACCCGCAGGCAACGTCCTTGAGAACGTTGACCCGGACTTTGACCGAGCTAAGTTCATCCGAGGAGGTCGAGAAATCCTTGATGCCATCGCTGTTTTTTGGGACGGGCTCAACAACGATCGCCTCAATCGTGTCTACATGTAAGACAGGTGAAGGGCTATGGCAAAGCAAATCTCGTTGGCACAAGTCGTTAGTTGCGGTGTGGAAAGAAACGTAGCTATTACTATGCTGCCGCAACTCGATCGGTGGCTTTCCTCTTTGAATGCATGCGAATGCTGGCAGCATCTCACTCGAGAAATTCTCAAGCCCAATTACCCCTTTAAGCTGCACGAACTCCTTTACAAAACCACCTTCTCTGACTGGGATACAAGCACTGGACCGCCTCCTGCCTGGTTTCCCTCAGATGAGCAGATTCAGGCAACTCATATCGCTGCCTTGATGAATGAGCTGAAGCTCGATTCTTACCCAAAGCTCCATACTTGGTCCGCGCAGAATCGTGCCGAGTTCTGGAATCTAATGATTCAACGACTGGATATTCGCTTCCAGGAAAAATACGCTAAAGTTGTCGATCTCTCACGCGGTATAGAGTTTCCTCAGTGGCTAGTCGGAGCCCGTTTCAACATAGCCGAGAGCTGTTTTCATGCACTTGCAGATGACCCTGCTATTGTCTTCCAGCCGGAAGGTGGTTTGCTTTCTACTTTGACCTACGGAGAACTCAAAATTCTGACCAATCGGGTTGCTAACGGACTCGTTGATGCTGGCTTTCACCCTGGCGATGCGATCGCAATCACCATGCCCATGACGGTCGAATCTGTGGCTATCTACCTAGGAATTGTTAAGACCGGTTGCGTAGTAGTATCTATAGCCGACAGTTTTGCTCCTAACGAAATCTCAACACGGCTGCACCTATCTGCGGCAAAGGCGATCTTCACTCAGGACTATATTCTGCGCTCTGGTAAGCATCTACCCCTCTACGCCAAAGTTGTCGATGCCGACGCGCCTAGAGCCATCGTGCTGGCAAGTGTTTCGTCTTCCATCAAGCTGCGCCCTGGAGACCTCAAGTGGCAGGATTTTCTCAGTCCAAACGAGCAATTTGATGCCGTCCCCGCCTATCCTTCTGCTTATACCAATATCCTCTTCTCTTCAGGTACCACAGGAGAGCCGAAGGCTATTCCCTGGACCCAAACCACCCCGCTCAAGTGCGCCGTTGACGGACATCTACACCAAGATATTCACCCTAAAGAAGTGGTGGCGTGGCCGACCAACTTAGGGTGGATGATGGGACCGTGGCTCATCTACGCCAGCCTCATTAATCGGGCAACCATTGCCCTCTACTATGGGACACCTACAGAGCGGGGATTTGGTCTGTTCGTTCGAGATGCGCGCGTTAATTTGTTGGGGGTAGTGCCCAGTCTTGTCAATGCTTGGAAAATGAGCGCCTGCATGCAAGGGCTTGATTGGAGTGCTATTAAAGCGTTCAGCTCTACGGGCGAATGTTCCAATCCTGAGGACATGCTCTTCCTGATGTCTTCAGCAGGTTACAAACCCATTGTTGAGTACTGTGGGGGTACTGAAATTGGTGGGGCTTATATT
>JAFAVL010000699.1 GCA_019242465.1 Chroococcidiopsidaceae cyanobacterium CP_BM_RX_35
TGGATGCGGAGTCATAATCTCGCTTAGGGTTGCATCCCCTGGTAATTGACGTTGGGAGATATTGGCAATATCTGACTGAGTGACAATACCTACCAATCTGCCATCTTCAACTACCGGAAACCCACGGTGATGAGAGCGAGAAAACGCCTGTACGACTTCATCGAGAGGCATCTGTGTCCCAAGAGTCTCGACTCGTCGCTGCATCACGTCAGCTGCTGTTAGCTGAGCCAGAGAACCATTATTGACTGTCTCTTCTTCCTCTAAATGAATGCCATTCCACTCCAATAAAAGATCGTAGACTGAGCCTTTGTACACCATTTCCGCTACTAAAGAGGCAGTGACAGAGCCAATCATCAAAGGCAGGACGAGATTAAAGTCAGTAGTGATCTCAAATACAATCACCACCGCCGTAATTGGCACCCTAGCTACAGCACTAAAGAATGTAGCCATTCCCACACGGGCGTAGGTTGTAGCTAGACTTAGACCTAGCCAACTATGCTCAAAAGAGCCGACTATATGACCAAGGGCAGCCCCAAGGAGCAGGGTAGGCACAAGTAATCCTCCTGGTGCTCCAGAACCAGCTGCTACCAAAATGAGAAAAAACTCAGTAGTAAAGACAGTGGCGGCAAATTGCCAGCTGACATGACCAGTTAGCAGCAGTTCCCGCAGACCAGTCCTGTCATGGAAGACAGCTGGCAGTAGCGCTACGACAACACCGGAGACTAACCCAGCCAAGCCGACGCGCACAGGTATACCGAAGCGAATCCGGTCGCGATAAAATGCCAGACTAGTCAGAAGCCCTCGATTAAAGAGTGTGCCTAATAACCCAGCCGCGATCCCTAACAGGATGTAGAAGGGAATCTCCTGAGCGTAGAAGCTAGTCGTAAAAGCTGTTAAATCGAGATTGAGATTTAGGCTATGGCTACCAAAGACGCGAGCTACCACTGCAGCAATGAAGGAAGCTAGAATCGCCGTGCCCAGAGTGATACCCGCTACACCACGCAGGAGTTCTTCAACAACAAACAGCACACCCCCGATTGGTGCATCGAAGGCAGCAGCTAGTCCTGCTCCTGCACCAGCTGCAATTAACTGGCGGCGGTGATCTGGTGAGGTAGGAACCCAGCGGCTGAGCTGAGCGGCTAAGGCGGCTCCGATTTGTACGGTTGGTCCTTCTTTCCCTAGGGCAAATCCAGAACCCAGGCACAGAGTGGCACCCATCAGCTTGATGATGGCGACTCGCAGATCGAGTGGCATTGGCACCCGAGCGAGTACAGCCTTAACCTGCGACATCCCGCTACCAGCTGTCTCTGGTGCTACCCGCTCTACTAGGAAACCAGCAATCAGTCCACCCACCACACCGATCACTGGTAGCACTAACCAAGTAGGCAAATGGTTAGTTGTATGCACTCGCCATGCACCCAACCAACTGACTCCTTGCTCTAGCAAAACCGATGCTGAACCAGAAATTAAGCCAATTAGACAAGCTTCAAAGATCGCTAAGCGACGTCGAGGCAGCAGTAGTTGGCGGAGGCGCTGGGAGATGGATAGATTCCATAATCGGTGGGGTAACATGTATGGCTGGATACTGTAGACACAACTTTAGCCTGTGATTAGCCTACCTGATACACAAGGCGCTCTAGTGCATCTGGCAGACCTAAAGGGTAAGCGGGTTATCCTTGACTTTTACCCCAGAGATAACACACCTGGCTGTACTAAAGAAGCTTGTGGGTTTCGGGATGCTTACGCAAATTACCAGAATTGTCAGCCTGAACTTCTACTAGTTGTAGACAGTCCCTCTACTATGAGAGATGGAGTGTAGCAAGAGCCATTCCAGTCAGCATCACCATCTAGAGCCACTAGTTGTTTGAGAACTGTATAAACATTGCCAGCAACCATTGTGTCTTTCACGCGTCCCAGAACCTGACCGTGCTTAACGTGGTAGCCTAAATCAACATTAATGGAAAAATCGCCAGAGATGCTGCCACCACCGCCTAGCATCTGATCTACGATCAGTCCGTTATCTAGCTGGGCAATCAAGTCTAATAAGGAACCAGTGCCAGGCTGAATCAGTAGATTAAATAGACCAGGTGTAGGATAGCTGCCTAGGCCAGGGCGGAACCCATTGCCAGTCGAGCCAGTTCCTAATATGCGTCCAGTGGCGTGATCGCAATAAAAATGTTGTAAACACCCGTTCTGGATAAAAATCAGGGGCTGAGTTGGGGTCCCTTCGTCATCAAAAGGACAACTAAATGGTCCGGCTTCCGGTTGCTGAGACAGTGTGAGGGCGGAGGACGTTACAACTTGCCCTAGACGATCAGCCCACGGAGAAGCCCTCTCCAGTACCCGCTTGCCATTCAATGCCGCTTGAACTGTGCCCCAAAGCATATCAGCAGCTTTAGAAGTGAATAAAACTGGGATGCGCCCAGTCGGCGAAGTCACATTCTCTCCCACCCAAGCAAGCCGCTGCAAAATCTGGCTGGCAAGTTTCTCTGGGTGCAAGCTGCCTCGTTCAGTTTGACCATCTGAGACACTTAAGAAATCATCTCCCCGAATCCATTCCGCTGACAGATAACAACTCAGTGTAGTGTCTGTATAGTGGCAGTCTAAACCACGGGAGTTGACCAGACGGATCGTTTCAACCTCACAATCCCATTCAGCACTGACTATGACTTCTGGGTAAGCGTCTCGTACCAGAGCGATCGCCTCCTTCCCCCAGTCCAGCAGTTGTTGAATCGGGACAGCCTCCCCGAGATTGGGATACATTGGTTTTGAGTCACTTCCCAGTTCAATCAGTTCAGGTTCATTCAAATGACTCAGGGCTAAAGCCCGCTCCACTAAAGCTTGTGGTTCTACTGGTCCGTAAGCCACAGAGAGCCCCGGACACCCGTCCCGCCACAGCCGTAGAGCTGTGCCTTCAGATTGAGTGCTTTCTATCTGCTTGAGTCGGTTAGCCTCGAAAAAAACTGGTCGAGACAATGAACGCGACTGATATATCTCAGCCGCCTCCGCTCCTGACTTGGCAGCTAGTTCCAGCAGTTGTTCTGCTAGTGTCTCTTGTGGCAAATTTTCAGAACCCATGACCTTCGCTAAATACGAATTAGTTGATCGAACCGCAGATAGACACGAGATAAAAGGCAACTATCAGCATTTATCAGCGTTCATCAGCGTTTGCAGAATTTCTCTGTTGCAATTAAATTTACGGCAGATCGAGCTCTTGCAATAGCCAAAAACCAGCAAAAGATTCAGCCTGCGGACTTGACTGAACAGCTAAAAAATGCACTCCTTTAGCTCTTTGTTTAGCTTCCTCAAATCCTGCTGCTTCAGCTTGGGTTTGGGGGGTTTTGAGGTTTACCAAGATCCATCGTTCGCTCAGACCGGACTCCAACAGCAGTCTTGCAACCGGACTACCCTCAAATTTAAGGAAGGCTAACTCCAATCCTGACATCCACCCCGCTAGGGGTAAAGCTCTGGGCGAGAAAATCACGATACCTGGAATTTGGGTTTCAGGCGCTAACCCCATCATCTGTAACGGGAAAGCCTCACTAAAGTCAACCCCCCACTCAGGCATTTCTTCAAATGCCGTTGCTTCAAGGGAAACGAATGCCCACTGCTGTCCTGTTAAAGCGTCTGGTAGACGTTGGGGTGTTGGTATTTCAAACCGCACAGATGGATTTGTCGTCGGTTGATAGCCAGGCTGATAAGGATACACTTCCACCATTCGTTGTTGCAGCCAATAGTAGAGGGCAAGCGTGCGACGACTTGGCTGGGCTGAAATGCCCAAGTCTGCACAAGCTTTAGTAATCATATTATTCATCTGGCGGCGGAAAAAGCGAATTTTGGTAGGGGGTTGGGGGGCTTTTGAGATTGCCTCCTCTAAAGCTGTGCGCAACCAAACGGAATTCACCTGGGAATTGGGACAAAACTGAGCATACCGGAATAGTGACTCAGCTGATACGCGCACATCCATAGGACTCTCGCACACCAAAACTTCCCAAATCTTTTTCTGGTTTTCGTCCCAAATGGGACGGGAGTAAAAATCAAGTTCCCAAATACTGCCCATGCCCTGCCGTGAGAATCTGGCTACCTCATTACATGATACGAGGGATAGGCACTTGCTACACAACTGGGGCGATCCCCGTTCTAAGCTGGTCGTTCCCCAAATAAAGTTCGCCCTAGCCGCACCATTGTTGCACCAGCTCGAACTGCTAGTTGGTAGTCATCTGACATACCCATAGACAACTGCTGCATTTGAATATGGGGTAAAGACAACTGCTGAATTTTGGCAGCTAATTCGCGAGTCTGCTGGAAAACGTCAAATATTTCTGATTCATTTAATCCCAAAGGGGGAATTGTCATTAACCCCTGAATTTGTAGATTTTGACATCGACTGAGTTCACTGAGATCGGCAAACAATTCGGGGACAGTCCAACCAGATTTGCTGGGATCGCTTAGGATCTTAACCTGGAGGCAAACCTGCGGTCTTAGCTCCAGTTGAGATGCTAGCCGCTCCAATCGCTGAGCTAACTCCAAGCTGTCTAAGGAGTGAATCCACTGAAACTGTTCTAAAGCTTTTTTCGCTTTATTACTTTGCAAACGCCCGATAAAGTGCCAAGTAATATCACATATATCTTGCAGTTGAGCCTGTTTGCCAGCTGCCTCTTGGATGCGACTTTCACCAAAATCACGTACTCCAGCAGCATATGCTTCTCGCATTGCAGCTACAGACACCTGCTTTGTAACGGCAATCAACTTGACTGAAGCTGGAAGCTGTTGGCGAACTGTGGCAATGCGGAGAGCGATTGAACTTGTCATTGGAATGTACGTTGCAAAACCTTCTGTAGCTGATCGTACTCCTGCAACTGACCAGTGCGACGTAGCAGCCGCAAACGGTTGTCTAGTAGCAAACGGGCCTCAGAACGCCCAATTGGTTCAAATTTAAAACCTCTGGTTCCGGTTGTTACTAAAAAAAATAGGCGTTGTGCATAGAGTGTAGTGAACAGTTCCTGGTTTTCCTCAACGATGCAGACTCTGTAAAGTAGACCAAACGTTGGATGGTTTAAGTAAGTTTCTGAGTTCATTAAATATTGGCGCTACAAATAACCACTCTATTAAAGTGAATCGCTTGCTCAGGCAAACAAGATCT
>JAFAVL010000810.1 GCA_019242465.1 Chroococcidiopsidaceae cyanobacterium CP_BM_RX_35
TGGCATTGGAGATGGCTTTGAATCATCTAGTCAGCCACCTCAATGAAAAAAGATGGCGTGAAGTCTTCTTGTCAACTGCAAGCATGTTACGCAATGCCGACTATTTACTACAGTTGATGAAGCAACAGATAGATGCACTCATTACCCAAGATGGGCAACTGGAAGCTTTTCTCTCCTGGGTAAATCACAAGGCTCAGACCATAGTCGCCCCTTACAAACTAGCAACTATACGAGCCTTTTATCTTGACATTAATCTTGCCCGTGCCCTCAACCTTACTGGTGGTACCTTCGACCTAGCTCGTGCCCTTGACCCTAACTTGGTTCGGTCCCTTGACTGTAGCCTAACTCTTGACTTAGCGCTCGATCGCACGCTGGCTGTTGACCAAATTCTTGAAAGTAGTCTTGATCCTCAGCGGGCTCTTCACCGCATCCTTAATCGTGCCATTAGTCGTGCTCAAGTTGTAGATTGTGAGCTAGAGCAATCATTGCAACAACTGAAAGCAGAAATATCTTATCAGTATCAAGGTGTCGCAGAATTTACTATCTGGTGGAAGTTCAATGGTAAGGCTTGGACTGAGCAACTAAGAGCCATGATAGTTGCACATCGTAACATGGGTCAAGATTGGCAGTTCAGCGATCGGCAAAGAGAGATTCTCAAGCAATATTACGATGCGAATAAGCTGTTAGTGGATTGCCTAAATAGCAACTGTTGTTTAACTAGTTCAGTGCGGCAGGAGATTGAAACAACATTGTTACGGCCAAAAGCAGAGATTGCAGTTACATCAGTAGAGGAGAAACTGCCTGCTTAGAACTGAACAGTTCTCTACTACAGAATCGTGAAATTTTCCTTTGTTTAACTAAAAGCCAAGATTTGTCTGCTCTTAGCTAGGAAACCTCGCCTCACCCATGGGTTGAACATTAGTCAGTTTCGACCGACTTAGGCTGTTAGCCTTTGACTTAAGTCATCGGTAAGGCGGGACGGCAACAAGCGCTGTCTTTTAGGAGATGTGGGTAATGATAAGGATTTTAGCTATGGGGATTCCCTACTCCCTTTTCAATAAAGTTGGGCGAATATAACTGAAAAAAGAAGTTACGCATAAAACGAACTTAAGTTATACAGCCTTAATCCTTTGCCTAGACTTGACCAAAGTGTCTGCATGCAACACTGAAAACCAACAACGTCACTCCACATTGTTGCCAAGGCACTAGAAGATTGCACCCCATCATTACAAACGTAGTTTCGTAATGACTGTTCTAAGTTAATTCTCATGTAAGCCATTTCATTCTTTACACCATGCAACTCCAACAAGAAAAGACTCAACCCTCGCCAAGTATGCCGCCAGAGATGGCGATGTTGCAAATGACGTCTGGCTATTGGATCTCGCAGTCAATCTACGCCGCCGCCAAGCTTGGTATCCCTGATTTGTTGAAAGATGGGCTAAAGAGTTGCGAGGAGCTTGCTGCTGCAACTAGAACGAAAACACGGGCTCTCTATCGTGTCATGCGTGCTCTAGCTCAGGTAGGGGTTTTCGCTGAAGTCCAGGAGGGACGTTTCACCCTCACGCCGCTTTCTGATTGTCTCCGCAGCGATGTTCCTGGTTCGGTGCGTGCCATAACAATTTTGTTTGGCGAGGAGCAATACAAAGCCTGGGGCGACATTCTTTACACTATGCGGACGGGAGAAAGTTCTTTCGAGCATAAGTTCGGCATGCCAGTTTTCCAGTACTACAGCCAAAACCCAGAGTCGGGGAAAATTTTCAACGAGGCGATGACAAGTGGTTCGGATGCGGAAAAGGCTGAGGTCGTTAAGTGCTACGACTTCTCAACTATCCGCAAGTTGGTTGATATTGGTGGTGGACAAGGAAGTTTCATTGCCTCTATCCTCAAAGCAAATCCCCAGCTGCAAGGAGTTCTCTTCGATCTACCGTCTGTGGTGGCAGGGGCTGAAGATGTCATTTCAGCGGCGGGAGTTACCGAGCGCTGCGAAATCGTTGGTGGAAGTTTCTATGAGTCAGTGCCAAGCGGTGCCGACGCCTATATTCTCAAGCACGTCCTCCACGATTGGGATGATGAAACTTCGCTCTCCATCCTCAAGAACTGTCACCGCGCCATGGCAGAGAATGGCAAGCTCTTAGTAGTCGAACAGGTAGTGCCACCAGGTAACGAACCTGCTCTAGCTAAGTTTATGGATGTGAATATGATGATGCTGCATCCTGGTGGCTGTGAACGTACGGAAGCTGAATACCGAGGGTTGTTTGAGATTGCGGGCTTCCAACTGACCAAAACTATCCCTACACAGGCAATGGTAAGTGTGATTGAGGCCGTACGGGTGTAATTCAAATCATTTAGTCATAAGCAAATTCTGATTTAAAGGAGCAAGAGCTTTGTTACAGCAGGAAAAGAACACCAAAGCATCAGAAAATATGCCGCCACATTTGCGAGGACTGCCCCCACAAGCGGTAATGATGCAAATGGCTAGTGGCTATTGGATTACACAACTCATCTATGCTGCTGCCAAGCTGGGGATTGCTGATTTACTAAAAGATGGTCCGAAGAGTTGTGAGGAAATTGCTGCGGCAACTGGAACACAGGCAAAACCTGTTTATCGAGTCTTGCGGACTTTGGCGGGCGCTGGGGTTTTTGCTGAGACCGAACCTGGTTACTTTACCCTAACGCCACTTGCCGCCTCTCTCCAGAGTGGTGTTCCCGGCTCGATGCGTGCCATGGCAGTGATGTTTGGTGAAGAACAGTATCAAGCTTGGGGAGAGATCCTTTACAGTTTGCGGACGGGGGAGAGTTCTTTTGAACATATGTACGGCGTACCAATGTTCAAGTATTTCGTCGATAACCCGGAACCAGGAGAGATATATGAAGAGGCGATGACGAGTGTTTCGGCAGCAGAAAAAGCCGAGATCCTTAAAAGCTACGACTTCTCATATATCAAAAAGTTGGTTGAAGTTGGTGGCGGACACGGGAGCTTCATTTCCTCAATCCTTAAAGCTAACCCCACTATGCAAGGTGTGCTGTTCGATCAACCATATGTAATCGAAGGGGCGAAGGATTTTATCAAGGAGCAAGGACTGAGGGAGCGCTGCGAACTTGTAGCGGGAAATTTCTATGAGTCAGTGCCAACTGGTGGCGACGCTTACAGCCTCAAGCACGTCCTTCACGGTTGCAGTGATGAACAGTCGATTACTATCCTGAAGAACTGTCATAGTGCCATGGTAGAGCATGGCAAGCTTTTAATAGTTGAACGGATAGTTGGCTCTGGTCCAGACTCCTTCTTAGCCAAGTTTCTTGATGTCAATATGATGATGCTGGTAACGGGTGGCTGTGAACGCACTGAGTCTGAGTATCGCAAGATCATTGAGGCGGCAGGCTTTGAAGTGATCAAGGTTGTCCCTTCTAAAGCAGGTGTAAGCGTAATCGAAAGCATACGGGTGTAACTTTTTACCCCGTTTGCCTCTTTTGCAGAGCGAGGCTCGAACAACCGGGTTTTTTCAAGAAACCCGGATTCTGGCTTGCCAGTTCTCTATTAGCGCGATGTAGCGTCTGGTCTGATACCTGCAAGATGTGGATTGATGGAACTTGCCTACTGAGCCAGCTTTCCCAATCCAAAATCTAAAATCCACGCATCCAAAATGGTAAATGGGAATAGTTGATCGTCTATTCAGTGGTCGCTTTTGGGCACTAGCGCTTAAAGAACTCAATCAGATTTTGAGAAACAAAGAGCTAGTTTTCCTATTAATCTTTCCACCAACAATACAGCTGGTTGTCTTTGGCTTGGCTCTCAATCCTGAAGTACAAAATATCACATTGGGAATTGTAGATCAATCCAATACTCCCAGTAGTCGCGAACTAGTGTCTGCCTTCACTGAAAATCACGTCTTCAAAACCGAGCGCTATAATCTCAGCGCACCAGCTCTTGGTCAGGAGGTGGAAGCAGGACAAGTTACGGTTGGTCTAGTTATCCCACCTAAATTTAACAGTGACTTGCAACAGGACGACGCCAGCGCTCAAGTTCAGGTACTCATTAATGCAGTTGATGCCAACACAGCTGGAATTGCTAGTGGTTACATTACCCAAATCGTTAGCGAATTTAGTGATCGCTTTGACGAAGTCAACGCAGCTCCCGGAGGTTCCCTCCGGGAGAACGTTGACTCTAGCCAACCACCAGCATCAATTGCCCCACAAATTGTCTATCTTTATAACCCCGGACTAGATAGTACTTGGTTCTTTGTGCCTGGGGTGTTGGGAGTGGTTGTACTCCTAAACAGTTCCTTGGTTTCCTCAGCAACAGTTGTGCGTGAAAAGGAACTGGGTACCCTGGAACAGTTGCTGATGACGCCAGCAGCAGCCTGGGAAATTCTCTTGGCTAAAGTAGTACCTATATGGGTGATGATTGTAGGTGATGCTATTCTGGCTCTCGGTATAGGACATCTATTGTTTGGTGTCCCCATTCACAGCTTTGGACTTTTTCTGGTTCTCTCTGGCTCGTTCGTCTTGGTTGGTATCGGCATCGGAGTCATGCTAGCTACATATTCTCGCAACCAACAGCAGGCTCAATTGACTTCGTTCTTCGTCACTTTGCCAGTCATCCAATTTTCTGGTGCCATCTCGCCGATAGAAAGTATGCCTGTCGTGTTTCGGTATTTATCGCTGCTCAACCCTCTGAATCACTATATTGTCATCTTACGCGGGCTGCTGCTGAAAGGCGTTGGTCTAGATGTTCTCTGGCCAAATGCACTTGCACTCTTGTTCTTCGCCACAATTTTAATGGCAGTCAGTATTAACAGATTTCGCGCTCAACAAAGTTGAACGCTTCAAACAAGAAAAGAAATCCATTGAAGACTTGTTAGCCTAGCTATAATGACTTGGGGATATTGCTAATATCAAGTCCGGTGAATGAGACATAATAGAGCCGCCATTGTTCATCGGACCTGACGCCGCAGTGGCGGCAGCCAACTCCGCCAC
>JAFAVL010000046.1 GCA_019242465.1 Chroococcidiopsidaceae cyanobacterium CP_BM_RX_35
GAAGCGCAAGTCAACGATGAGCGGACAAAGCGTTTAGCCGCAAAGGGTGCTCTTGCCCAAGCCAATCTAGATACTGCGACGCTCAAAATGAGGGAAAGTGAAGCCGAAGTCAGCAACCTGGAAGCTCGCCTGGAGGAATTATTTGCAGGAGTAAAAGCTGCTCAACTCGACCTATCTCTCAGCTGGAGCAGCAGCAATTTTGACCCCAAGATTCGCTTTCAACAACTCCAGTTAGACATAGCAGAGCGGCGGCAAGCACTTCAGACCTTACAAGGAGCCATTGAGAACACCCAGACAGAACTCACAGAAGCTCAGTCAGACTTAAAGCGGCAACAGGCCATCGTTATCCGAGCGCCAACTTCGGGACTTGTTTGGCACCTCGATGCCCAAGTCGGGCAATTTATCAGGGCAGGAGATTCCCTCGGCAAACTTCTTGATTGCCGTCAACGCTGGGTAGATGTCTATCTCGAAGAGCGAGATTTGCGCTTGCTGAAACCGGGTATGCCAGCAACAATCGAACTTTATGGTTCTGACTCTGAAGTTTTTCAGGGACGAATTAGTTCAGTGCGCTCAGGGATAGGAAGGTTAGCTGTAGGGGAAGACGTGGCCGTTCCTCTTATTGCTAATTTACCTCGCCAAAGTCAGGTACGAGTCCAACTAGAACCGGAGACGAAAAAAGGTATTACTAATCTGTTTTGCTATGTCGGGTACACCGCCAAAGTTACTTTTAAGATTAGGTAAAACTAGGGTTTTCAGCATTACTTTTAAAATCTTTAGAGAATTGACGGCTATGAAGATTCGCTCTAATCAATTCCAGAAATTTCCTCAAACGCGAACCCAAGCCCTTATTTGTCCCTGGGTTTGGACATTTTTTGTCGCCAGCGTACTCCTGTTTTTCAGTGTAGTTTTTATGACGAGTTGGAGCAGTATTAGACCACATTTTTGGCTACGAGAAGTAAATTTGTCACGTTTTCAGTGAAATTTTAGCTTATTGATTCCCCAAGCAACTGCGATACTTTCGATGGCTCTTCCTATCAAGCAAAAACCGAATCCTCAATTTCCAATATCATTTTCTCATCTAGCTTGGACAGTCTTGATTTTTGGCGCGATCCTCTTATTGGGTACGAGTTTTGTGACAAGTTGGAACAGCAGCGGTCCAACCTTCTTTTCTCCAGAACAATTCAGTTCGCCCTCTCTGAGGCTCTCATTTTCGTCATCCGCACCGAAAAATTCGGATTCTTCCGTTTTTACTGCCGCAGCACTTTCTTCCTATTCGCCCTCAGCTCGTTCTATTCCTGAATTTTTGCAGCCACCCGGACAGCCTTGGTTTCTCTTCTGCCCTGCACTTGCCGCCGCATGTCTCTGTATTCTACTGCCCCTCATTCCCTTCAATAATTGGACCCGTCTAATCGTTAAGAGCCTTATTTTACTAGAGATGCTTTGCTATTTTGTCTGGCGTACCCTCGCCACTCTTAATCTTTCTGATTGGGCTAGCACTATTTTCAGTCTTCTATTTTACTCAGTTGAAATTATCGGTTTTCTGTCGTTTATTCTTCATACCATCCACTCAATTTGGTCAACAGCGTGCCAGCGAAGCACTGAAGCTGATTGCTATTCTCAAGATGTGCTGTCAGGAAAATACTTGCCCTGGGTCGATGTTTTCATCCCTACCTATAGTGAGCCGGAGTTTATCGTGAGGCGCACTGTGATTGGATGTCAGGCAATGGACTATGCCAACAAAAACATCTATATCTTAGATGATACTCGCCGCCCCCATATTCGCAACTTGGCTGAGGAACTGGGATGTAAATATATTACGCGTCCTGATAACAAACATGCTAAGGCAGGAAACTTAAATCACGCTTGGCCAAAAACGACAGGAGAACTGATTGCGATTCTGGATGCGGACTTTGTCCCTTTTAAAAACTTCTTAACTCGCACTGTCGGCTTTTTTCAGCAGTTTGATGTTGCTCTAGTTCAGACGCCACAAAAATTTTACAACCCCGATCACCACGTTCGTAACTTAGGACTCGACCACCTCGTTCATGACGATTTGGCTGATTTTTTTGAGTTCGATCAATCGACGCGGGATTTGTTTAATGCAGCTCTCTGCTGCGGGACTTCCTATGTGGTAAGGCGAAGTGCACTAGAAGCAGTAGGAGGCTACAACACAATTTGTTTGGCAGAGGATTCACCGACCTCTATAACCATGCTGACCCTCGGATACCGTATTATTTATTTAAAAGAAATTCTTTCCATGGGGGAATCCACTCGCACCCATGCTGACTTTATTAAGCAGCGCACTCGCTGGCATCACAGTAATTATCAAATCTTCTGTTGTGGCAAGATAATTCCGATCTGGTCTAACTTAAATTTGGCGCAGAAAAGCGTTTTTGTGAACTTTTTTATAGGGAGTTTTCAACCTTTGTTTCGAGTCTTTTTTTTGTTGACCCCGCTCTTTAGTCTTTGCCTGGGTCTTTCTCCTATTCTGACAACTCCAACTGAAATACTCTATTATTTTGTTCCTTACATCTTAGTAGTGATTGGGACTACGGCTTGGGGAACAGAATATCACAGCTCATTTTTCTGGAATGATGTTTACGAAACTCTACTTTGCTTTCCTCTCCTAAAGTGTTTAATTCTTTCCATTCGCGATCCCTTTGGTTTACCTTTTAAAGTCACTCGCAAAGGAGTTAAGTATAATAAGAAGAATTACAATCTTGAGCATACTTGGCCACTTCTTGTGACGATCGCTCTCATGATAGCAGTCCTCTGTCTGCATCTAGTGAGCTATCTCCAAGGAGTAGGGCAAGCTGTGATTTCACCAGGGTTGGGTATTTTACTTTTTCTCCTCGTCTATAACATTGTAGTGAGCGGCATTGCCGTCCTTGCCGCGATCGATCAACCCGAACGGCGAATCGTCGATCGATTTCCATTGCAGATATCCTGTCAGCTCAAGATTAACGATTTTTCTAATCGTAACACGATGACAGAGTATGTTTATCAAGGATACACGAAAAATCTTTCTGAGAAGGGGGCTCTTGTTACTTTGACGAGTGGAGATTTTACAACAGCAACTCAACTCCTGTTGTTAGAATTTACAGAAGAGGGATTTTCGGTCGAAGCTCAGCTTTGTCGTTGTGAAAAACAAGGAAACGTGACTCAAGTGGCACTAAAGTTTATCAATCCCACCTTGCAGCAGAATCAGAAGTTGGTGGAGATGCTTTACACTGATATGACTTGGTGGAAGCGGAGTAAAAGACCTGGAAATCTGGATGTGTTGATTGCCTTATGCGTTTCTTTCCTCAAACTCAGGTCACTCCTCACAAAATACAGTTGATCTGGATACTCGTATTTAGGAGGATATATTTAGTGCTCGTGCCCCAAAAACTCTTTAAAAAGACAAGAATCCTTATTCTTCTTTGTCTAGGAATAGTGTTGCTCTCGTTCCAGTTCAATTTATTGAGTCAAAGTCAGCATCCTCCCAGAAATCAATTTCCTTTATCCACTTTAGCAACACAAATTGTTGACGCAACTGGCCATACTATGTTACTGCGAGGCGTTAATTGGTTTGGATTAGAAACAGAATTACACGTCCCTCACGGCTTGTGGGTCAGAGATTATCAAAATGTCCTGGCTCAAATCAAAAGCCTTGGATATAACGTCATCCGCTTTCCTTTTTCCTTGAAAGCCTTGAGATCCAAGGAGATTTCTGGAGTTAATTTTGAGATCGGCCATAACCGCAATCTTCAAGGTAAAACACCTCTAGAAGTTTTAGATTTATTAATTGAGGAAGCTGACCGACAAGGGTTGCTAGTTATCCTCGATTGCCATCGCAACAATGACCAGAGAATTCCGGAGCTTTGGTACGGTGATGGCTTCTCCGAAAAAGACTGGATTGAAACTTGGGAAATGCTGGCTGGACGTTATCTCAAGCAGACAAACGTTGTTGGAGCAGATTTAAAAAATGAACCTCACGGTAGAGCAAGCTGGGGAACTAATGACTTAGCAACTGATTGGCGGTTGGCAGCAGAACGAGCAGGAAATGACATCTTGGCGGTAAATCCTAATTGGCTCATTCTTGTTGAAGGGGTTGAAAACAATAGTTCTGAACAGAAGCTAGGAGGCCATTGGCAGGGAGGAAATTTGGAAGGAGTTAAAAACTTTCCTGTTCGGCTTTCTCAACCGCATAAGTTGGTCTACTCTCCTCACGAGTACGGACCGGGTGTTTTTCCCCAACCTTGGTTTAATGCTCCAGATTTTCCTGATAATTTATTGGCGCGTTGGGAAAAAGGTTTTGGTTACATTGTCACTCAGAGAATTGCCCCTATTTTAATTGGAGAGTTTGGAGGGCATCAGGTTGATGCAGTCTCTCGGGAAGGGCAATGGCAGAGAAAGTTAATTAATTATATCAATAGACAAAACTTGAGCTTCACTTACTGGTGTTTAAATCCCGATAGTGCTGATACAGGAGGACTTTTGCTGGATGACTGGTTAAGTCTGGACCGAGAAAAACAAAAGCTGATTGCAACGACTTTACCTGTGAAACTATGAGGATAGCGTAATGTATTTACAGTATCAGGAGATACGGAGTTGGGGCAAAAATGCGGTAAAAGGAAGGAATGAACCCACCGAAATAAACTGCCATTGACTAGATCAATTTTCTGAGGAAGCGGAATAGATTATTGTGCTGGTTTTCTTGGTTGAGAATGGCGAAATTTATTGAGAATAACTCACGCAAAAATATACCTTCCAACCATCGCATTCTCAATAAAACAACTAAAAAGCATTGTTTATTGCCAAAGCTAAAATAGCACAATAACCTATTCCGCTTCCATGCTCCATTGAACCTTGTTGATCAATATTGAGGATCACTTTTCAGAAAACCCGCAACCAGTTGATAGCAAGATTGAAATATTTAAGCAAAGAAGAAATATACAAGTATGGAAACCCTTGGTATAATGTAATGCAACACCTCTTTGTTAAGTCCGTTTTCTCCCCGAGCTGGGGGGTTGTGTTGCAAAAATGGGGTAGGTAGATGGTAGGGTGAGAGTTTGTGTCCATTCGCTCCCATCTG
>JAFAVL010000291.1 GCA_019242465.1 Chroococcidiopsidaceae cyanobacterium CP_BM_RX_35
GGGGATCTGACTCTATATAAGGAGAGCTAGAATTCTTACCGATTAAGGATTAGAGGTTCTGTGCTTGTCTATAGAGCTGAAATCCTTATCTAGTAAGAATTAGAGGTACATATTTGTCATGCAGATCCCTGAAATCCATAAAGAGCCAGGAAGTTAATGAGGGATTTAGACTTTTACCTCAGCAAGAACACTATGGTTGTTACAGCAAGGCGAATAGAATGTGCCTTATCGTGCCCAATGTATTGCCCTAATTGAGGGAAATCTTAGTGTAGAAATTTTGGTCATGTTCTAGATCCGTTGTTTTGCTCTTAAATTGGTAAACTAAACTCGTAGCGGTTAATGAATAATTCAATGACTAAATCATGCATTTCCTCTGTTTTAGAAAAACAAATAGTCTTACGCGCTAATCGTTTGATTTTTGTTCAACGGCAAAAATCTTCGCGACCCTACTAGCTACGGCGGCGATTAAAGAATAAGGTTTCTTCTCCTAGGACTAGCTTCTTCAGAGCAGCCCAAGAATACCCAGAACTCCAAATATCGCAACAATCAGTAGCGGATTAATCTTAGTGAGAACGAACAGCAGCGTGGCTATAGCAGTGGCAACATAGGCTGCCACGCCGTGGTCTGCCGCACGGGAGACAATCAATCCGTTGGCAAAGACGAGGCCTACAGTAATGGGTGCCAGACCATGTTCGGCAGCAACGTGCAGCTTCGAGTCCCTGTCTCGCTCCCAGAGCTGTGTCAAGATATACGTGAGTATGCTTGGCAGAGTGATTGTGGCTATAGTGGCGACTGCAGCTCCGAGCAAGCCTGCGACCTCGTAGCCGATTAAAGTGACGATTCGCGTGCTAGGACCGGGAGCAGATTGAGCGATCGCAAAGATATCAGCAAACTCACGATTGCTCATCCAGTGCTTGGTATTCACAATTTGCAAGTGCATCTCGGGGATGATGGTGTTCGTGCCGCCAATTGCCATCAGGGAGAGAGGGACGAAGATAACAACTAGTGCCAAAAGATTGGAATTCATGGCGCAGAGTCTTCCTTGTTCGCAGGCGATTGGCGCGGCCAATTGAGGTATATGCTTAGCGGCATCAGTACGACTAGCGTTGGTAGGAGCGGCCATCGCAAGACCCCCGCCGCTAGAAATGCTGCCAGAATAAAAACCAGCGCCATCTTTTGGGTTAGGTATCGCGCACCTATCTGAAAGCCCATTGCTAGGGTCATGCCTACAGAAGCGGCTGTTGCGCCCCGCAAAGCCGAACGCAAAGCCGGAACCTCGTGATAATGAGTATAGGCGATCCCGATAGTGGCAATGAAGCATGTGGGTAAGAACAGCAGTCCTAGCAAGGCGGACAGAACACCAGGAAAGCCACGGAGCCGTGCGCCAACGTAGACAGCCATGTTGATTTGGTTCGCTCCCGGCAAGACTCGGCATAGCGTCAAGCCGCTGAGGAATTCTTCATCGCTCATCCAGCGGCGCTGCTCGACGATCACCAGCCGAGACCAGACAGATAGTCCGCCCCCAAGACTAGCGACGGCAATTTTGGAGAAGCCCAGTACTAGGTCTGCCAGCGATACCTTAGGCAGTGAAGGTTCGACAGATCTGTTATTCATGTGTAAAGTCGGTTGTGTCGCAAAAACGATTTGAGGAGAGGGAATCCTCCTCAATCCCTGTTGCTTATTATGCAATGCCAAAAAGTTGAGACACTAACTCTATTGATGCTTGCTCATCACCTTTGTTAACACCTCGGACTGTCGGGTAGGTGTAGGAGCTTGCAAACATAAATGTATCAGCTCACAAACAGGGTTGTGTCGCAAAAACAATTTGAGAACAGGGAACCCATCTCAATCCCTGTTTCTTATTGTGCAATTCCAAAAAGTTGAGCCACCAATTCTATTGATGCTCTCACATCGCCTTTTTTAACGCCTTGAACTTGTCCTTTACGAATCATGTTCATTGCTTCAAACCCTCTTAAGGTTCGTCGTGCTGTGTTGAATGACCCAAATCCCAGTCCGGGTTTGGTCAGTCGCTTGATTACCATTTGGTTAAATGCCTGCAACAGATAGTGCCTGGAGAATGTACTCCCATCCAGTCAAACTCCTAAGCGTTTTTGTACTAAAGGAGTTCACAATTCTTCTAACTTTTTCTTTGAGGGCATCTAGATTATTAAATAACTCCCACCTCAAAAATCCTTTAAGATATTCCCAAAGTCTTTCTATCGGATTCAGTTCTGGGCAGTGAGCGGGCTGAAACAGAAAGATTATATTCTCAGGTACTTTGAGCTTGGGAGTTGTATGAAATGAACCTCTATCTAACTGGACTATGTGTAAATCTTTGGGATGAAAGCGAGAAAACTCGTTAATGAACTCCTGAAAACATTCGGTATCTAGGTGAGAAATCTCACGAAAAAAATTGTCTCCCGTTTTTGGTTCCACTACTCCATACATATAATATTTTTCTCGTCTTAATTGAACGATTCCTATCGGTTTAACTCCTCTCAATGTCAATTTCCTTCTCCGAACAGTCCTCAGTCCGAGTCGGGTTTCATCTTGGCACCAATAGCGGACTGTTTTAAACTTTTTTGGCTGAGCTTTTGCCTCCTTTATCACTGACCTCAGCTTTTTAGATAGCTCTCTTTTGAAATTTTCTACTGCGGCTGGTTCTTGCTCATCGCTGTGAGGTCTAGCTACTTTCAGCTTGACTTTCAGCTTGTCATGCACTAAGTTATGCACCACGTCATACTTAGCTCTAATTCCTAAACAAGATGCTAACCACAGCCTAACTTCTTCATAACTTTCAAGGCTCTTTATGGATTCCAGGGATCTGGAGTTCTAGTGGCAGGTAGGGGGGTATAATACTTACTCTGACGCCGCTTTGAGAACTTTCCTGCCCGTGACGATTCCTGTGCTGATTAACCTTCAAACCTTGATTGACGAACAAAAATGCTATGAAACAGTACGCCAACTGCGATGGTCAGAAGGCGTAGCTTGTAGCAAATGTGGTGCAAAATCTGTGGTCAAAAGAGGTTTCGATGAAACACAGCCCCATCGGCAGCGCTATCAGTGCCAGACTTGTCACGCTCGGTTTGATGACTTAAGCGATACAATTTTTGCAAGACACCATCAACCCTTGCAAACATGGATTCTCTGTCTGTACTTAATGGGCTTAAACCTCTCAACGCATCAGATTGCAGCTGAACTCGACTTGAACAAGGATGACGCGCAGCAAATGACGAGCCAACTGCGTGCATGCATTGTCAAGAAGAAACCCGAAGTCATTTTGGAAGGGGAAGTGGAATTGGACGAACTCTACTTAATTGCTGGTTTCAAGGGTCAGCCAGTCGAGGTCAAAAAAAGGGGCGACTGGGTCGTTCAAGACGGCTGAAAGCTAAGCCAGGGAGAGGAACATTGGCACAAGAAAAGCCTCCTATTTTCGGGATGATGCAA
>JAFAVL010000687.1 GCA_019242465.1 Chroococcidiopsidaceae cyanobacterium CP_BM_RX_35
TTTGTCAGTGTAGCTTTCAAACCGCTCAATAGTACACTGCGTCCTGTGCATTAGTTAAGGTTGACTTAACAAGGACATATGATATCCCTTATACGTCGTAATAGCATCCGGTTTATCAGGGATAATATCACCTTTGATTCTAAAAGCTAACATTGCCAGTTAATATTCATGCCTAAACTTCAGATGAAAAGCATAACTAGGGTTTGGGAACAGATAAGTCTAGTGGTGTTACTACTTGGAGCTGTCGTAGTGCTACTACCGCTCTTGATTGTCTTTCTAACTTCGTTTGCCCCTCCTGGCGCAACTCCTGAACTTTTGCTCCAAAGTTGGTCTTTGGCTAATTATCAGGACGCTTGGCAGCGCGGCAGGTTCCTGCTAGCTTTCGCTAATTCTACCCTAGTCGCCTTGGCAGTGACTGGATTTCAGATTGCTACCTCGGCTTTGGCTGGCTATGCTCTGGCTCGATTGCGCTTTAGAGGGCGACAGGTACTGTTGCTCATTGTTTTAGGGACGTTGGTGATTCCATTTCAACTTTTGGTGATTCCGATTTTCCTGGTTCTCAAGTGGGGACACCTGATTAATACTTACTGGGCGCTGATTCTGCCAACAGCAGCTAGCGGCTTTGGGATTTTCTTACTGCGGCAGTACTTCCAAACGGTGCCTGTGGAACTGGAAGAGGCAGCGGCTCTGGATGGGGCAAATCGGCTGCAAATTTTATGGCGGGTGATGCTACCTCTGTCTCGTCCAGCTTTGGTGACGCTGTTTCTGTTCACGTTTATTGGTGAGTGGAATGACTTATTTAAGCCTTTAGTCTTCACAACACGCCCAGAGTTAAGGACAGTACAGTTAGCGTTGGCAGATTTCCAGGAGCAATTTACGAATAATTGGCCACTCCTGATGGCAGCTGTGGCGATCGCGACTGTACCAGTAGTACTGCTATTTCTGGTTGGTCAACGACAGTTTATTCGAGGCATTGCCACCACAGGGATTAAGAACTGACTATGTTTTCCTGCACTTGGAAACGGATGGTACGGGTGACTTCACGCTGCATGGGATTTCCTAACTGGATTTCCACTACTTCACCAGCTAGAGGTTCCAGGCAACCTAAGAGCGATCGCAGGTGAGGTGTGCTGGCTCCAGTATCTACATAGAGTCGGTCAGCTAAACTGCCAATCCGCTTCCAGGTCGTGTAGAGTTTAGCAATCGTTGCCTCAAGTACAGATGCTTGATTTACTAGATCTGCTGCCGTGTTGATACACCCTAACCGCAGGGCTTCCTCCAATGCTCTCTCTAGATCCAGGGCTTCATCGTTGAGAGCTTGGACATGGGTAGCAGCGTTGAGGTATTTTGCCAGGCAACGTGCCTCAGTGGTGACTTGTTTGAGCGTATCTACGTCAGGATGGGCAGAGACTTCGTTTTGCAGGGCTGTTTGGTGGGATGGTGGGAGTTTCTCCATTTCCCGCACCAGTGGAGCCAGATAACGGGTGGGAAGGGATTGCTCGGCGGCTTTGGCTTTGACGGTATCAGGTAAAAGTTCTGAGGACAGGGCTGTCCATTCATCAGCTAGTTGCCGCACTTCTCTTCGGGTGATGCGATCGCCATTACGTGCGGCATCAGTCACGAGTTGCTGCACTTCTGGGTCAGCCTTAGCTGTTTCAATAAAAGCTCGTTTGCTGAAGCACCTCACTGATGCTGGGTCAAGCTTTCCCTGCTCCATTAAGGTGTCGGCACTGTTAGCTAGCTGAATCATGGAATAAGCCTGGCTTTTACTAATCTCCCGGTCTTTTAGCCAGTTGAGAAAGCCACTGCCGCGTCCGTCTCCAGTTTTTTTCTCACGATCGCGCACCGCCCTGAGAATCCTTCCCCGCCAGATCTCAGTTTGCAAGTCAAAGCGATCGCACACCTGCCAAGCCGTATCCACCTGTTGCTGAAACTCTTGCTCTGGGAGCTGTTCATCGTCTGGGTCAGGCAGCTGAAATTTCAGCTCAGCTGGTCCCTCCAGGGCAGCCGCTAGATCAGTATGAGAATCAAGAGACATTACCATTACCAGCAATATACGCCATATCTGGCATATTATTGCATGTTATTTTCGGTACAAGCGCTTCACCACTTCTTATAGGGCAGAAACTTCCCAGACATCACGACTGTGACGCGATCGCCTTTGGGGTCTTCTTCTTTTTCAACATCCAAAGTGAAGTCGATGGCGCTCATGATTCCATCACCGAACTTTTCGTGAATCACGGCTTTAAGCGGCATGCCGTACACTTGCATAATTTCATAGAACCGATAAATTAAGGGGTCAGTTGGTACTACAGGACCAAGTCCTTTAACAGGAAATTCTGTCAGTTCTTTAGCGTAGCTCGGGTCAAGCTCTAGTGCATGAATCAGTTTACTTGCCTCATCAGAAGAAGCACTAGATTGACGGTAGATTACAGACGCAATCCATACCTCGTCACGTCCAAGCATCTTTTCTAAATCGGCAAAGCTCAGTCCCTTGTTTTCTTTTGCAGCCAAAAGTATTTGAGTAATTTTGGGAATAGGCACTTGAAGTTCCTCTATCTAGCTAGTAGGAATCGCACAGTTAGTACGCGTATTCACTAGGGTTAGAATACCAAAAAAAATTAGTCAATCTCATAGCTGGTGTATCAGTCGTGCTCTTTGTGTCAGCCATGCGTGGTAGCTATTTGCTATGTAACAGTTCCTCCATTCTAAGTACAATCGCATGCATAAACTGC
>JAFAVL010000698.1 GCA_019242465.1 Chroococcidiopsidaceae cyanobacterium CP_BM_RX_35
ACGGGTTCCCAAACAACGCGATGGGGAGTGTCGCTACATAACTACCTCAAAACATACTACGCCCCGTTCATTTTCCGACCTCACCTATTTTTCAAAGGACTGCGCCTACTCTTTGGCGATCAGGTCATGTTTTGTCGTCGCACCGACTTCTGGCATTGTGGCGGATTTGATGCCATCCCAATTCTAGAGGAAGCCGATTTATGTCTAAAGCTTGTGCGGCAAGGGAAAATTCGTCTTGTCAACCGCATTGTCCAAAGTTCTGATCGTCGTGTAGCTCAATGGGGAGCCATCAAGGCAACAGGTATATATTTATATATTGGCTTGCTGTGGGGATTGGGAGTCCCAGCAACGTACCTGAAGCAGTTCTATGAAGACATCCGCTGATTCAGCTTCTAGTCAGAGTATTCATGGACAATTAAGCGGAAAAAGCGCTAGGGTGGAAGACTAAAGCTGGCACTATTTAGTTATGTCTCTGCCGATTGTTGCAATTATCGGACGCCCCAATGTGGGTAAATCCACTATCGTGAATCGCCTCGCGGGGACGCAAGCAGCGATTGTATATGACCAACCGGGAATGACACGTGATCGCACCTACTCCCTTGCTTACTGGCGTGATCGCGAGTTTCTGGTGGTCGATACCGGGGGCTTAGTATTTGATGATGACGCCGAATTTTTACCACTGATCCGTGAACAGGCAGCTTTAGCATTAGCTGAAGCATCTATCGCAATTTTGATCGTGGATGGGCAAGAGGGACCAACAGTTGCTGATGCTGAGATCGCCCAGTGGCTCCGGCAACAACCAGTACCAGTGCTGCTCGCTGTGAACAAATGTGAATCTCCCGAACAAGGTTTAGCTCAAGCCAGTCAGTTTTGGGAATTGGGACTAGGCGAACCCTTCCCAATCTCTGGAATTCATGGCAATGGCACTGGGGAATTGCTGGACGAGCTAATTGTTGACCTACCACCAGTCACAGATACCTCCGAAACAGAAGAAATCAAAGTGGCGATTGTGGGACGCCCTAATGTGGGTAAGTCCAGTCTGTTAAATGCCTTCGTGGGAGAGCAGCGGGCAATTGTCAGCCCCATCTCTGGTACCACCCGTGATGCTATTGATACTGTAATTGAACGGCAAGGACAAACCTACCGTTTGATCGATACAGCAGGGATTCGCAGAAAGAAGAATGTCGAGTATGGTCCAGAATTTTTGGGAATTAACCGTGCATTTAAAGCAATTCGACGAGCAGATGTGGTTTTGCTTGTCATTGATGCGGTAGATGGAGTGACCGAGCAAGATCAAAAATTAGTCGCGCGGATTGTGGAAGAAGGGAGAGCCTGCGTCCTCGTCGTCAACAAGTGGGATGCTGTTGAAAAAGACTCTTATACAATCTACGAATACGAAAAGCATCTCAAAGAACGGCTACATTTTGTTGATTGGGCTCAGACGATCTTTGTCAGTGCCTTAACTGGTCAACGAGTGGAAAAAATTCTAGAGTTAGTTAACATGGCAGCTGAGGCACATAAGCGCCGAGTGACTACAGCTGTGATTAATGAAGTGTTGCAAGAAGCTATTAGCTGGCATTCTCCACCAACCAGCCGCCAAGGGCGTCAGGGGAAAATTTATTACGGTACTCAAGTGAGCAGCCAACCGCCAGCGATCGCGCTATTTGTCAATGATGCTAAGCGCTTTAACGACAACTATCGGCGCTACATTGAGCGGCAATTCCGGCAACAGTTGGGCTTCACTGGCACCCCAGTGAGGTTGTTTTGGCGGAGTAAAAAAGCCCGCGAGCTAGAGAGTAGCAGTGCTAATCGAGCTACCCACGTTTAAATGGATTTACTGCGCTCTCTGCCACTAGGGCTTTACCTCGAACGTCCAATCACCTGGCTACATCGGCTAGATCCAAGGGTGAAGCTAGCATGGTTGCTTAGCGTTTTGGCAACACCAATTCTGGCAAACTCTACCTGGCGAATTCTCCTAGTAGGACTACTGATCCTTTTAACCTTCATTGCCGCCATTCCACTACGGGTATGGCGGCAACAATTGGGCTGGCTATTGATGCTCTCGTTGTTTATCCTGGTGATAGCAGCAGTCTCTCCTGACAGTCTCAGTGTAGAATACCAGCCTCGTCTACCAGTTGACGAAATAGCCTTTGCTCAACACCCGCCGATTGCTCACCCTCAGCGGCGTCCTTGGTACAATCCTATTGGTCTGGGGCAAAAGCCTGCAACTCAAGGCTTCGCCGGAGGAAGCTCCGGCGACTTCCTTAAGCAAGCTCAAACAACCTTACCACAGCCTACTGACTACAGATACGTGCTATTGCATCAGGGAATATTTCGGGTCAGCCGCCGCTCACTAAATATGGCAGTTAACTACAGCACCCTTCTATTTACCTTGATCTACAGCAGCAATCTGTACCTGCTCACAACCGCTCCAGAGGAAATTACGGCTGGGATTGAGAGTCTGATGCAACCTTTGCGACGGCTGAAATGGCCCATAACTGAAATTAACCTGACTTTAACCCTATCCTTGCGATTTATTCCTTTAGTATTGGAAGAGGTGCAGAATTTGAGCCGTTCTATCCAAACCCGAGCAATCAATTGGAAAAAGCTGGGCTTGAAGGGAGCAGTGCGAGTCTGGATGATGGTAGCAGAGCGGCTGTTAGAAAATCTCCTACTGCGGGCAGAGCAAATGTCTAGTGCTATGGTCGTCCGAGGTTTTACTAGCCCGAACACTCATCAAGTGCAGTGGCACCATTTGCGGCTAAAAACAGGTGACTGGATGGCGCTGTTAGGTTTAGTGATGTTCTGGGGAGCGCGACTGCTTTGGGGAAACGGCGCTTAAAGTTAAGAGCTATGGGCGCAGAGTGTTTGTACCAGAATTTGTAGATGGCAAAAAGTTGTTATGCAGTCTGCGGTACCAAGTCAATCACGTTATTAAAACTACTGAAATAGTCTTTAATGGCGTTTGCGTGAATTCCAGTAAAATCTAACCATTCGTAATGATAGGAACTAGGAAAAGCCGATTCCAACTGTAATAAAGGAAATTTGGGAGTGGCTAGTAGGATAGAAACGCTTTCCTCGCCCGATACAGTCTGATTTTCCAGCTTGACAGCGGCAATGTAATTAGTATTGACAACCAGATTCTTAATTTTGATGAAGGTCATGACAACTTTAATCCCAATCTTTATAGTTGATGTTCTTAGAAACCAAGGCAGCTTAGGAAAGTGACTCTACAATCTTGGCTTGCCCAACCACAGATGTCAGTTAAGCAACCATGAAGATGTATGAAGAGTTTGCTATCTCACATGGAGGGTTGCCTACTGAATGCAGCAGTGATATACGTTTTTTGGCAGACGCATAAAACCGCATAACAATCAGGAGCTGGCAATCCTAAAATCTAAGATGGTACTAGAGGCTAAACTCTCATCATCGCACGCTGCGTCCTTTATACTTCTCTAATGATTAGATTAGGAATGGATGTCGTTTATATTCCTCGGATACAATCGGCTTTATCTCGCTTTGGCGATCGCTTCTTGCAGAGAGTATATACTCCAGGTGAGCAACATGATTGCGGTTACGGTCCAAATAACGATCGCCCTTCTATTGACCGATTGGCTGGGCGTTGGGCGGCTAAGGAAGCCATTGCCAAGGCGTTAGAGACTGGGTGGTCGGGGATCGGCTATACCGATATCGAGATTATCCGTCTGCCCAGTGGAGCACCAACTGTTAGTCTGCACCGACGGGCGGCAGCGATTGTATCTGCTTGGCGAGGAAGTCACTGGCAACTCAGTTTGAGTCATGATGGAGATTACGCAGTCGCTACCGCGCTCTTAGTTGACTCAACTTTCTATATGCCCTCTAATTTGGAGGATGGGGCGATAGGGAAATGGGGCAAAGAGGAAAACAAAATGTAGTCTTCCACACCTTATACAAAAAACTTTCCATTATTATTTATTGTAAATAGCAATATGTTTTAGTATAGACTTTAACCATAAATTAGATGTGGTTACATCCTCACCATTTTTTGTACTTGAACTTAGATCTTGTTTGCCCAAGCAAGCAATTCACTCTAATAGAGTGGTTATTTGTAGCGCTAATACTTAATGAACTCAGAAACTTACTTAAACCATCCAACTTTTGGTCTACTTTACAGAGTCTGTATTGTTGAGGAAAACCAGGAACTGTTTACCACTCTTTATGCACAGCGCCTATTTTTTTTAGTAACAACCGGAACTGGAGGTTTTAAATTTGAACCAATTGGTCGTTCTGAGGCTCGTCTGCTACTAGACAATCGTTTGCGGCTGCTACGTCGCACTGGCCAGTTGCAAGAGTACGATCAGCTGCAGAAGGTTTTGCAACGTACATTCCAATGACAAGTTCAATTGCTCACCGCATCATCACAGTTCGCCAACAGCTCCCGGCTTCAGTTCAGTTGATTGCTGTTACAAAGCAGGTGTCTGTAGCCGCAATGCGAGAGGCGTATGCTGCTGGAGTACGCGATTTTGGTGAAAGTCGCATTCAAGAAGCTGCTAGCAAACAGGCTCAGTTGCAAGATCTAG
>JAFAVL010000519.1 GCA_019242465.1 Chroococcidiopsidaceae cyanobacterium CP_BM_RX_35
GCAGCTATGCGTGCCTTTGTGAAAGTGGTGGAGACTAACGGATTTTCCGAAGCAGCGCGGCAGTTGCAGATGGCAGTATCCTCGGTAACCCGTCAGGTGAATGCTCTGGAAGATATGCTCAATACCCAGCTACTCAATCGCTCAACCCGCAGCATTAGTCTCACACCACAAGGACGCAAATACTACGATCAAGCAGTTCGTATCCTCCAAGATGTGGAATCAGCGAACCAATGCGTTGCGGAGCAAGAGGAAGTTCCGCGTGGGCTGTTGAAGGTCAGTATGCCAGTTGCATTTGGGCGACTTCATATTGCACCTATAGTCAATGATTTTCTCGCTCAATACCCGGAAATTAGGCTGGATTTGAGATTGAGCGATGGATTGTCTAATCTGGTAGAAGAGGAGCTAGACGTTGTCATCCGCATCGGGAATCTTGATCGTTCGGGTGCTAATCTAATCGTCCGCAAGATTGCCTCACGTATACGTCTCGTCTGCGGCAGTTCGACGTATTTCGCGCAGCATGGTCAACCTAAACATCCAGACGAGTTAGCACATCACAACTGCCTGTTGTTTACCTATTCTATGGGGTATGACGTCTGGCGATTCAAGCGAGATACTGAGCTTTGTGAGGTTAAGGTGAGCGGCTCCGTCATATCAAGCAATTCTGAGCTACTCCGCCAGGTGTGTTTGGGTGGCACGGGTCTGATCCTGATGCCAACTTGGTTGATTGGTGAAGACATCCAAGCCGGAAGGTTGCAAGCGGCGCTGACAGATTTTCAGGTACATCCCCAAGCCAATATGGATATGGGCATCTACGCGCTTTATCTGCCAAATCGCAGGCATTCTGTACGAGTTCAAACGTTCATCGATTTCTTGATGAAACGATTGGGTGATCCGCCCTACTGGGAGGTAACCAAAATCTGAAGGGAGTTATGGCACTGATCTGATACTGCACCTTGCCCTGTCTAAATCCAAATTGAAGGTATGCCGTTTCTTTTTGCCACTGTAAAGGCGTTTGAACTCCTGATGCTGCAGGTCTTGGGCTTGTTCGTATCGCATTTGGCTAGCTGGACAAGTTGCAACCCCACACCCTACTACAAAAGATTTCTACAGGAATTCTAATATCAACCACGAAAACAGGCACTTCGTAGCGAAGCGCAATAGCACGTTAGACACAAAGAACCGATTCCTTTGTGTCCTTTGTGTCTTTGTGGTTAATTGTTAACCAAGGATATTCAAACAGAGATGGCATCACCTTTCGTCAGAGCTTGGTAGCGGCTTAATGCAATCAGCGGAAAGTATTGCGAATAAAAATGATACTTCAGATAAAAATGACCAGGGAATCCTGTACCAGTGAATTCTGCCTCACTCCAGGTACCGTCTGGCTGTTGAGTCTTCAATAGATAATTGGCGCCCCGCTGCATCGCCTCGCTAGCGGATTCACCAGTTGCCTTGTTGGCTGCTATTAAACCGATTAAAGCCCAAGCAGTTTGAGATGCGGTACTTGGACCTTGACCTTTCAGAGCCGGATCGTCATAACTCCTACAAGTCTCACCCCATCCTCCATCTGAATTTTGGCATTCAACTAGCCAACTAGCGCCACGTTGGATATTGACTCGCGTCTCTTCGGGAGCTAATTCAGATAGCGCACTTAGGACACCACTCGTGCCATAGATGTAATTCACTCCCCACCGACCAAACCAGCAACCTTCGGTTTCTTGCTCACGCACAAGATAAGCGATCGCCCGCTCCAGGATTATGGAATTAACCGACAAGTTGCAGGTAGCCACCATTTCCAGTACCCGCGCTGTGACATCGGCTGTGTTGGGGTCAATCATGGCTTTGAGGTCAGCATAGGGAAGATTGTTTAACCAATCTTGATCGTTATCTAGATCAAAAGCAGCCCAACCACCCGCTTGACACTGCATGGAATTAATCCAATTAACAGTACGAGTGATCGCCGCGTGCTTCAGTTTTTCGTCAGGAAGTTTCACCTCAGCGAGTGCCATAACGACAACAGCAGAATCATCTACATCTGGATAAAAGCGATTGTCAAACTCAAACGCCCATGCTCCTGGTTGGGAGCGGTGATTCTTCACAGCCCAATCGCCATAGTCGAGAATCTGCTTACTCAACAACCACTCTCCGCTGCTCACGAGAGCTGGATGGGTAGGCTCAATACCTGACTCGACTAGCGCTCGCATTACCCAAGCTGTATCCCAAATAGGTGAGACACAGGGCTGCACGCGATAGGTGTCTGATGTTTCAATTGCAAAACGATCCACCGCCTGCAATCCTCTTTGTACTATCGGATCGGCGACATCATAATCCAAGCACCGCAGAGCCAAAAGCGAGTTCAGCATGGCGGGAATGATGCCTCCCCAGTCTCCTGTAGCTTCTTGACGCTCTAAAATCCATTGCTCTGCTGCCCTAATACCTTCTTGGCGGAAGGGCACGAGATTCAAGCTTTCTGCCAATTTGAAGCCATCGTCAAGAGCAACAAATATGTCTGTCCAATTAGAGGCGCGAGGTAATTCAAACTTGACTCGCTCAATCCCTTCGGTGTACAGCTCATCTAAGGTAATGGTTGGATTGACTGGAAAAATAGGTTTGCGGTCAAAAACAATTAGTAGTGGGACAGTGCTTGACCTTGCCCAGCTCGACATTTCGTAAATGTTGATAGGGAATGTCGAGGGCAACAACACAACCCAAGGCGGCAGTGAAGGTGTTCCCTGCCAGGCGTAGCAGCCGATCAGCGCTAGGTGGATCTTGGTAAAAATTCGCGTTTTGCTAATACCGCCCCGTGCGAGAATGAAGTCTCGCGCCCGCACCATTGCTGGGTCAGTTTCTGGCACACCTAACAACTTTAGCGCCATATAGGCTTCAACTGAGGTACTCAGCTCTCCGCCATCCCCATAGAAGAGTTCCCAGCCGCCGTGTTCCCGCTGCTCTTGGCGGAGGTAGGCTTCAACCTTATGTAAAGGTCTTTCCCTATCCGTCCCCCAGATCTTATGTAAGAGAACGACTTCCGCAGTGATAGTGACATTTGACTCTAACTCCGGCCACCAGTAGCCTTGGGGATTTTGCATTGAGAGCAGATAGTTCTGGCTAGCGGCGATCGCCGAGGAAATAGATGTTGTCAACCTGTCTTGAGTTTGCATAACGTATGATTAAACCTCAAACCAGATTCTAGCGGCAATTGTCTCTTAGCACGCGCTCACGGTATTGCTGCTGTAACAACAAGGGATTTGTCAGTTCGCATGAATTGCATCAGCAAACGTTGTATCTTGTTCTCTGGCACAAGAACTTGATGACTTAACTTATGGATGCGGTTGGATTGGGAATCACAGTCATATCCCTGGTAATTTGGGTGGGACTTCTAGGGTGGCGAGGTCAATTCTGGCAAGTAGACCAACAACTAGAAGTATCAGCAACGGAGCTAGAATCGTGGCCATCAGTTTGTGCAGTGATTCCCGCCCGCAATGAAGCTGCTTTACTACCAATAACGCTGCGATCACTCTTACTAGAAGATTATCCCGGCTCTTTGTAA
>JAFAVL010000521.1 GCA_019242465.1 Chroococcidiopsidaceae cyanobacterium CP_BM_RX_35
ACTCTAGGTGTAGTCTTAAGCCGCACAGGGCGCAATTTCCACTTAATTCAAGTCAATAGTGTACTGCCTTCAAAGGCGGTCAAGATTTCATCGGCGCTCTGTTGTTTCCATATTCATAGCCTACAAGCCCGAAGCTCGGTCGCATACAGTTTGTGGCTATTACAGCAATAGCACTAAAAAGACTTTGAGCATTAACAATCAGTAGCAAATATTTTTTCATTTCCTCTGATTCCTAACTCGCTCAAATATACTAATAAAGTCATTCTTTTGTCAAGTAGAATCCTAGTATTTTAGATAGCGCTTAGGAGAAGCATCATAGTAGGATGCTACTAGCTACTGTTATAAAGCAGAAAAATCCCTGCCTTCTGGTAGTCCGCAATGATAAAGGGCTACCAAATTCAGCTGAAACAGCTAGGTCATGAGGATTTTGATCTCTAAGAGATCTCGCTTAATTAATGTCTTTTATATTTCTTTTATTAAAAAAAATCGAGGATCTTGAAGGATTTTTACCAAATTAGCCGCATGTGAAGATTTCTCTCAACTGGCGATCACGCAATCCTCGCATCACTGGGAATAGCTTGCATGACAAAGAAGCAACGCTAAGACAGATTGCTTCTCTCACCTTTTACAACTTTATTCTATTCTTAAAGCCCTATTTATCATAGCTTTATAGAAGATTAACATAGGCTTTTGGCAGTAACGTCACTGCTAGCTCTACTTAAGTATGCTTTTCTAAACCTGGTGTTAAGGGGAATACTCTTACCAGGCACAAATTTAGCTATAGGCTGAACAAGCCGCTTTTAGGCGTACACAGGTAATCCTAGGCGAAGCCGAAGCCCCTAGCTCTGCTACTGGATAGAGATCAATTCAGGTTTCAGTCGTTTTTACCGCCCGCTTCCCAGTCAACTGTTGCCAACGGTTGATCGACTTACTCACTAATTCCTCCTGCGAATCACCCGCAAAACAAATCCGCCCCATCCGTTCACACACGATGAGTGCTTCACCATAACCTAGAAAGGGAACAATTACAAAATTCCCTTGCTGCGTATACAGACTGACTAGGTAGGCAACAATCCCCTCTACCCCTTCGATTTGAATTGGTCTTTGCGGTTCTGGAATTGATTGACGGGAGAAAATTGCTACGTAGAGTTTGCCAATTAACAACTCAAATCTAAATGGCATCTGATGATTAGTGCAGAATTGATGAATATGACCCTCTGTGTTTAGTACTGCCACCACCCTAGCTTCGTCTACCAAATAGTCGTGATGCCACTGTGGGAGGGAAGTCGTAACCGCTAAAGCCGCATTCGACGGTAGGTAGTTGATAAATTCGGAGCTAGCAGTATCGCCATAATAAACCATGTGTCTTTCCAACAGCCAGCAGTCACCGGGTTTGGTGCGTAATATCCCAGCGTTAGCGATTGCTGTTTCTGGTTGCGTTTGGCGCTGAATTTGCTTAACTTCCCGCTTCGCGGTTCGCTGGGCAGATACATGCTGAACAGCTAATAACTGTAACTCTCGTTGCCGTGCCCTAGCGGCAACTGCTATTCTAGATTGCCGTTCTGTCTCTGCTAGCTCCTGTCTGAGTTCAGCTTCCCGGGCAGCCTTTTCGGCTTGTTCAGCTTGTTCGCGTTCTTCGCTACCTGCCCGTGCCACTGCCAGCAATGCCGTCGGACTCTTAGCTAGCGACGTGTCCTTAATTATCTCTTTAACTTCTGGATCAATACTTTTTGCAATCTGCTTGCCCTGCTGGAATGTTCGTTCAGTGTATCCAACTTCTTTCGCTAACTCCATTGTCGTCTTAACTGGTGGCGAAATCATTTCACTACCTTTGCGACTGTATTGGTTGTCTCCTGGTTGGGCTCTAAGTTTTAGCCGTTTCATAATTTTGTCGCGCTCCAACGATAGCTCCCCCCGTTCGAGAGCGCTGAGTTCACTGCGAATGAGATTCTCATCAATCTCTGCTAACCGCACCCGGTCAGTATCAGTGTAGGTAACAATCTTACACTCAATCTGATCGAACCCTAGCAACTGACAAGCGGTTAGACGATGCAGTCCGGCGATTAAGTTAAAATTCTGGTCTACAGTAATAGGATTCAATAGCCCATTCGCCTTAATTGACTCCATCAGCTTATCCACTTTCTCTTGTTGCAGTGGGCGTCTATTAGTGCCAACTTTGACCTTAGCAATGGCTACAACAGGCATAGATGGATTTTTATCTTTCATGAAACAGCCTTACATTCTGTAGTAGTAACCATACAGTGCTATGTTTGCTCTTCGGCAGAGCTGTGTAGACGCCTGAGATAGCTCTAAAAGCGTTGAATTTGGTTGGAGTCTCCACATTACTATTAAAGCAAGCTTAACCTTGCGGTGCAGTAAAATCGTAATATACTGTCCTAAAGTTGTCAACTTGTACAAGCCCTAAAACAGAAACCGATTGAGGTAGCCCGGCAAACGAGTCTAGTTAATAACTCAAATCTACGAAATCTTAGGCTAGAAGGTGAATGAAGTCACTTGCCAAAACCCAAAACGATATGACTTGTTGTTAACCTTACCTGCGATATTCAGTAAAGCAATCCCTGGATGACCAATAACAGCAAAAGAGGTAGTGAAATAATTTCGCTGCCTCAACAGGATTTCATCGCTCTAAAAGACCTCTTGGGATTCAGTCAAGGCAGTTGGGTATATTACTGTGTAAGCCTGCGGTATCATTGCTCTAGAGAAATCTGGTAATGCCAGAGACGGGGCGGAGGTCTACAGCAAAGATTAGGTAGAAAGAGATTTGTTCGGGCTTCGCTTACAATCAAGGTATGATGATATATCGTAATTAGAGATGATAGCAGGGCCTAGATGGAGCAGTAATACCAATAATATTAGTATTGCTTTCACAGTAGCGTTCCTGATAGGATACTGATTGTTGGTGATTGGTCCAATTGAATAGTAAGGCTTACGAAGTACTAGCGTGAAATGTATTGCTGCTTGCCAGCAGCAGAAGCTGAGAAAAAGGATTTCCCAGTTAGGACGCAAAAGTACACAAGAGCCTGAAATTCTAGGTTTTATAGTTTGAGGTTGTCCCATCGCCCTCGAACATTACAGATATCGGTAAACTGACTCAGGTTAACTGATACTGGTTACCCCGACTCAGAAAGTGTCGGGGCAAGAGATGCTTTCTTTGTTCAATATCTGGTTTAGCTAATGACTCTCTTGCATATAGTTACGATTTGCATAGCGATAGAGTATTTAGTCACGGCAGTATGCTTGTGCATCATTTGGCTCAAGCTTTTTCTCAAAGAAAATGACATGGCTTTAGAAGCACGATATCCATCTATGCTGACATTGTGTGTAGCAACCATCTTCTGGCCTCTTGTGGTGCCCATTTCCTACACGCGGCTTATTAGTAGTAGGTCAAGACATTCAAGCCGTATCTCAAGGCGTAACTTAAGTACAAAGCAGAAACTCTCTAAATCGAGTCGGGTAGTTATCGTCAGGAAGTATAGTCAATGTTTAGAGTCGGAATATTTAGATAGATCTGCGGACGAGTCAAACAAGGTTGTGCTGTAGATCTATGATAGTGCTGAAAAGGATGAAATATTGTGCTGAGGCTCTTCAAGATATCAGCTCGACGCCGCTGATTCATGCCTCTGTCAGCAGTAGGATGAAGCGCTTAATTGATATCATAGGAGCCCTCATCGGCTTAAGTGTCACAGTGATTATTGTAATTCCAGTGTTTATCGCCTTGATGCTCAATGAGCCGGGACCGCTTTTCTATAGTCAAACTCGTTGTGGTCTTAATGGACGCCTTTTCCAGCTTAGAAAATTCCGCTCTATGATAGTTGGAGCCGACCAACTCCAGCATCTCATCAATAATGAAGCCGCAGGTCACATTTTCAAAAACAAAAATGATCCTCGCATTACCAGCGTAGGCAAATTTCTTCGTCGTACTAGCATAGATGAACTCCCTCAATTCTGGAATGTGCTGTTAGGAGAGATGAGCCTAGTCGGTACTCGTCCGCCGACACCAAATGAAGTTACGCATTACAATAGCCATCACTGGCAACGGTTGAATGTCAAACCAGGTATCACGGGCGAGTGGCAGGTGAACGGTCGCTCCAATGTCAAAGACTTTGAAGAGATTGTGCGTATGGATCTAGATTATCAGCGCAAGTGGTCAATTACTTATGATCTGAGTTTGCTTCTGAAGACCCTTTTGGTTGTGCTAAAACAAAGGGGAGCTTGCTGATATGGGAAAGTGATACCATCTCCGGCGTGAATACCCTTGGTTAATAATTAACCACGCTCTTCCCTACGAAACGAAGAGCGTGGTTTGATATCGTCACCCCTGTAAGCTAGCTAGTGAGATTCGAGGCTTATTAGAGGCAAACCAGCTACACGTAGATTTATAACTGCTTCTTGAAGAGAGCGATCGCTGTTCTTGTGCCGTACAGGATTTACAGATAAAGAATTAGCCACAAACCCAATTCTGGTATCTGTGGATGGGATTTCTAATGTTTTACATGCATCAATGAGTTCTGTATAGTGCTGCTTTCCATCTGTTGATTGTAGCTTGAGCAGTAGATTTTCACATCGGGCTAACAACTAGGTAGGCGTTGATGCAGATAGCAGCACTGATTGGGAAGTGCTGTGTAAAGGATAGGCTTTGTAGAGTTCGCTCTTATACTCTTCTAAAATGATGTGATAGCTTGTGCCCCCAAAACCAAAAGAACTGACGCCTGCGCGTCTTGGCGGCGATCCTTGGGCTTGTATCCAAGGGCTGGTTTCCGTATTTAAGTAGAACGGTGAGGTTTCAATATTAAGTTTTGGGTGCGGTCTCGTAATATTGATAGTAGGTGGTAAGACTTTGTGATGTAGCGCCAAAGCGGTTTTAATGAGACTAGCAGCACCAGCTGCAGCTTTTGTATTCCCAATCTGGGATTTAACACTGCCAAGGGCGATGTGTTGTGTTCTGGAATTATTCTTGCCGAAAACTGCTCTTAAAGCCGTAAATTCAACCTGGTCTCCAGCCTTGGTACCCGTACCATGTGCTTCGATCAAACCAACACTCAAAGGCGATAGACCAGCATTCCGGTAAGCCCGTTGCAAGACTCCGATCTGCCCTTCCGAACGAGGAGGAGCATAAATACTTTTGTACCGATCAGCGCTAGAGATACCAATTCCTTTGATCACAGCATAGATTCTATCTCGATCACGTTCAGCGTCCTCTAGACGCTTGAGCACTACCATACCGATACCGTCACTAAATATCATTCCATCCGCATCTGCATCGAATGGTCTGACATTCTGGTTGTCAAAACCAGCAGATGTTTTGCTGAAAAGCACTTGGCTAAATGCAGAGTTGCCAATGTCAACTCCGCCAGTTAGCATCATGTCTCTGCGATATTCTGTAAGTTCCTTGATTGCAATGGTTAGAGCGCCTAAGGAACTGGTACAGGCAGCATCCACTACACACTTCTCACCTCCCAGGTCAAGGCAGTTAACAATCTGTCTACTGACCACTTTGGCTAGCCTAGCAGGGGAAGCATTCTCTTCCCTGTTCACTGTTGCTAGGCTAGTTTTTTCCACATGTGTTTGTGTTTCCTGTGTAAACAAACTCGTGCTTCTGGACACCTTATGTCTACGGGTATAGTGCAACTTGTCACGGTCTGGTGTTGTCAATTGTCTTGCTAGAGCCATTCCTAGCAGGACCCCAGTACGTTCCCGATTAAACTGCTGAGATTCACCATAGCCTGCATCTGCCATAGCCTCCTTTGCTACAATCAAAGCCATTAGCTGCGAAACATCAGTGATATCAGGTATATTGAGCTTGCAAGAGCGCGCCGCCGGAGCTGCCTCCGGCGGCGCGTTGAGCTGCAGTCTAAAATCGCTCAAACTGAGGTTGCTTTCTGGAATGAACCCATCTCTCTGACAGTTGGTATTCTCAGACACACTAGGGTCTAGATTGTAGCTAATTACATCAAACTGTGCTGGATCCGAGGTAGTAATACAATTTACTTTATGTAGAATATTATGCCAGTATTCTTGAAGGTTACTGGCTTGCGGAAAGATAGAGGCCATGCCAATAATAGCAACAGGGGTCTGTTGCAGTTGGGCTTTCATCTAGCTAATTTCTCCATCGTTAGTGCACACAAAAAAGCCTAGTTACTCTTAGAAGTAGCTGTCAGCCGAACTTCAATCGGCAGATCCAATGACTTAAGCCATAGCTTAAGCTAGTCTCATGATGAAAAAGATGTAGACCCCTTACTAAAAAAATGACAAAAGAATAGTTGCTATCAAGCTTGCGGCATCAAGTCAACCACATTATTGAAACTACTGAAATAGTCTCTTAGAACATTCGCCTGACTACCAGTGAAATCCAACCACTCATAATTATAGGGGCTCGGAAAAGCTGATTCCAACTGTAGTAGTGGAAATTTAGGAGTTGCTAGCAGTATAGAAACGCTTTCCTCTCCCGATACAGTGCGATTTTCCAGCTTGACAGCGGCAATGTAGTTGGTATTAATAACAATGTTTTCAACTTTGATGAATGCCATGGGAACTTAAGTATGAATTGTTAAAGTTTACTACAGTCAAGCAGCCCCCTATTCCGAAATCTAATACTGTAAAGTGACTTAGTTTAGCTCAAGAAATCAATAAATTTCTACAGAGTTAAAGCTGGTCTCAGCAATTCTAAACAAGGACCAAATGGCTTCCATTTAGAATTCTTATCTTTCGTAGATAAAAGGGTAAGGCGTATCTAGATCGACAAAGAACTTTTGAAGCATCACAAGCATTGAGTATCCCCATGCATGTTTTGATTACCTCTCAAGCTTATAAAAACACAAGTACTGAACTGATCTTGTGTAACTATACACTACCAGTAATTTCCTCATGCTGTCACCTCTAAAATCCGATAAAGCTGTGAAGATTCGATAAGTAACCTGTAAAGCTTTGATGAAGAAGACGAAGGAATACGGAAAAAGGTACATTGTCTTTTTATTAGCTTGTATAAGGGTTAAGACTGTATTACGAGTTGGATGTCGTTACACATATAAAAGCTCACAAAAATTGCTAAAGATTTACTGTATCTAACATTACTGTTTGCTTTGCCTTAATTCTAATTCCGGAATTGCACAACAGCTGGCCGCACAAGAATTGTAGTTCTGCGCCCATTACGCTGGGTAGATGGTGGCTAGCTGCTATAGTTAGCCCTACCTCATCTTTGGCGGTGGTGAAATTGTTTTACTGCCTTAATAGTAGACGGACTCTACTACGAACAGAAACGCTTTTAGCGTAGTCTACTCTCTACATAACTATCAAAAATTACTACAGTATCTGCTGTAGAAATTACCACCTTTCTAGCAGTAGTTGACTGTAAATCTTCGTAATATCTTGGCTTCTAGCAACTCCTTTAATTCCTCATTGGTTAGAATGAGAGAGACAGGTGAATGTAAGTTAGACAAATAACCAAAGGCGAATTATCAATCACCCTTTTTGCACAAAACTAAGCTTGTTCGTCAGCGTAAACTTTATGACGTTGCTTGTCAATCCGTTGCTCGTAAAGATTTATCAAGAAACTTGCGACCACCTCGTCCATGGCTTCGGCATTTGCTTGGGCTAGGTACTTGCTAACGTGAATCCTTTAGCAAGCGCAGTAAAGATAAAACGTAGGATTTATGGCCAATCTGCATAATATAGCTTCCTCTAAAGACAAAGATCCAGAAACAGACTGAACAGATCACAGAAATATTTGACCAACTTCAGGCAGCTATAAGGCAAGCTCAAGAGTTAGCAATGAGAGCTTTTGAAAGCTCCTCCCATCGGCTTTTTCAAAAAGTGAAAAAGCGGAATAAATTGCTCATTCACAAATGCTTACTGTAAGTCAATTGGCATTGACAGCAATTCGATAAGGCAAGGTGATTCTTAGCCCTTGTTAGTGCCATCTGGCTTGTTCCCAACAGGTGCGAGTCAGGACAGCATTACGTAAGTCAATCTGCGACAGTTGGGCTTGGGTGAAATTAGCGTCTGTCAAATCAGCGCTCCGAAAGCTCGTGCCTTTGGCGGTCAAAAGCCTGATCCAATCGCGTAGCAAAGTGTATTTTTCATCCCCAATTCTAGTCCGCCAGCCTACAATGGCACCACAGAGAATTACCGTAACAGCGACCCCAACCGCCAAAGCTCTAGTGCCAGCCCGAACCACTATCACTATCGCCGTGGTGACAGCCAGAGCCACAACTCTAATGCCCGCTAGCGCCACCGCGACAGCTACAGCAAGAGAACCAGCCGCCGCAAAAGTGACAGTTAAAGAGCTACTGAAGGTGATGGTCATAGCTATCTCCGAAGCAGCAGCCACATTGAAAGCCAAAGCCACAACAAAAAGAAAAGCCAGTAGTTCTCTGCCCAGACCG
>JAFAVL010000057.1 GCA_019242465.1 Chroococcidiopsidaceae cyanobacterium CP_BM_RX_35
GCGTCGAATTGTGTTTGGCTTAGAGGGTGGTTACGATTTTTCAGCCCTGTCTCGCTCGGTTGTAGCAACAATCGAGCAGTGTTTAACTTAAAGAGTTTATTCCCAGTGGCTGAGTGAGACAAATTAGTGGGCACCCCAAGTCACCCAATTATGACAGCTACCAACAGGCATGACTGTCCCAACCAGGTTTGCCTCGCTTAGGATGGCTCCGGTTAGCTCTGCTCCACTTAGTTCTGCTTCCCTCAAATTAGCCTCAGTTAGGTTTGCCCCAGTTAGGTTAGCGCTTCGCAGATCAGCCCAACTAAGATTTGCCTGACTTAAGTCTACTCCACTCAAGTCAGCCCCAATCAGATTGGCATGAGTCAGGGTAGCCTCAGTCATATTTGCTCCAATCAAGTCAGCGTTTGTCAGATTAGCCTGACTCAGATTAGCGCCGCTGAGATTGGCCCCACTTAAATCAGCCCCACTCAGATCAGCGCGACTCAGATTTATCCCACTTAAGTTTGCACGGCTCAAGTTTGCTTGATTTAGGGATGCTCCGTTAAAATCCTTTTCTCCCATTGCATATCGACTTAGGAGTTGACTTGTGTCCATATTGTCTCCCTCGAAATCTTTATAGATTGTGATTTTTCCCAGCAGGTATCATTGCTCTCCTGCGGCTGGTACCGATAGTTAAAACAACTCAACTCAGCAACAGAGCAGATTGAGGTACTTCAGCTAAATATTATTCAGTTGATAACTCTTCAAACCACACTTAAGACACTTTCTTTAATGACTAGCAACCGTCTGACACAGGCAAGTTAGAGTTTTAATCAAGCCGCTAATTACCTGCGGTTAACACCGCTATGCTAGCTAGAGCGCTTAGTTTCATTTTGCTCTAGTTTTTGCCGATGGATGATGTTACTTAACGGAACTCAACGTTCCACCGGAGGTAGCTCCGGCGGCTGCGTCGAGCGAGCTCAACGTTCCGCGCCTTGGTTGAAGAGGCAGGGGGCAGGGAGCAGGGGGCAGGGGGAAAAAATACTTTCTTGTTCTCAGGTAAAAGTCTATAAGTGCTTGATCTGAAGCTCTGCCCTTTAAGCCAGAATGGATAGAAGGTAAAGCTTTACGGAATCAAAACCTTAGCAGGCATAGCTGAGGAACGGGCGTAAGCAGTCTTCTTGCCCCCCTGCCCCCTGCCCCCTGCTCCCTTTCCTCTTTAGTGCTTTCTCGGCATCGTTTTATCAGCTCTGCTTGCTTGCTGGAAACCGTTGGCAGCTTGCTGAAAATTCTTCTTTAGGGCAGTGCGAACGGCTCCCCGATTATAGTAGGCAAGGTTATAGTCATGACTGAGCTGAATTGCTTGATTGTAATCGCTAATTGCTCCCTGCTTGTCTCCTAGCTGATACCGTGCTGCTCCCCGGTTGTAGTAAGCAGTAGCATATTTGGGAAGGAACCGAATCGCTCGATCGTAATCGCTAATTGCTCCCTGTGTGTCTCCTAGCTCATAACGAGCCCTACCCAGGTTGTTGTAAGCCAGGGCAAACTTGCCACTAAGCCGAATTGCCTTTAGGTAATCTTTAATGGCTCCCTGCTTATCTCCTAACTGATAGCGGGTCATACCAAGGTTGTTGTAGACCAAGGCAAACTTAGCGCCGAGCCGAATCGCTTGCTGGTAATCTTCAATGGCTCCTTGCTTGTCGCCTATTTTATAGCGAGCCTCTGCCCGGTTGTAGTAGGTGAAGGGATTATGAGGACTAAGCTGGATTGCTTGTGTGTAACTCCTAATCGCTTCCTGCTCGTTGCCTATGACGCTGAGGCTATTACCTCGCTGGTAGTAAGCAAGGGCAAAATTACGGGAGATATGGGTAAATTTAGGACGAGAAAGACGACGAACATTGACATTTCTCACAGCAATCGGATGACTGCTCCGAGCAGGGCGGGCGCTAATGAGGGAATGATCCTTCTGTGGTGCTTTAGAGCTAATTAGCTCAGTTTGAGCCCTCAATGTCACAAAGGTATTAATTGGAATACCCGCGTTAAACCCGGTTTTAATAGGTATACTTCCCCCTGATTCACTTTGAGCCGTGCCGACAGTCTCTCCTTCCCCATGAATACCAATTACGCGTCCATTGGCATCGAAGAGTGGACTACCACTCATACCCCTCACTGTCTCAGCGTTATAGCGCAACGTATATCCCTCTGAAGCGCTTTGTAGGCGACTCGTAATTGTTCCTGGTGAAAACTCATAGTCGCGCTGAATACTCTTTTGCCACTCTAGGGCAGGAAAGCCTGAAACGTAGACCTCAGACCCAATTGCTGCTAGCGTAGAATCTCCCAGTCGGGCAAGCGGGTAACGCTCGGAACTATCAAAGGTCACTAACGCTAGATCTGGCTCGTTCTCACTTTGCTGCAATCGCTGCACCCGAATGATGGGGTATGTCTTTCCCATTTCGGTGCTAATTGTGTAGCTCAAATCTAGTCTTTTCACGACATGGTTAGCTGTCAGTACGGTGTAAGTGTGACCAGCTCTGGCAATGATAACTCCTGAGCCTCCGCCACCTACATTATCGTTAATTTGTACTGTGACAGGAGCAGCTATCCGCGCAACTTCTTGAGGAGTCTTGGCAGCGACTAATGTTGCTTGAGTGAAAACCATCGCCGTTATCGTTGCCGTTTTTGCTAACAAGCATTGCAGCGTTCTCAACTGAGAATAATCTAGTTTCATAATTTTTCATGTAGCAACTTGCTAGATTTTGCCACATATAGATAAAGTTTAAAACTGGCATCGGTCGATTTTGTTCTAGCTACCCCTCTTCTTTGTCATTAGCTGCTGACGAATAGCTAGCAAATCCTTGATGGCTTTCACGGTTGTTTTCCCCAAATGCCAGTTTTGGGTTTCTCCATCACTAAACACTAATTTTACCTCTAAGGTTTGGTTGGGAAGTTGGGCGAGGGCATCCACAAGTTTAGTCAAGTCGAATTTATTACCACCAGCACTACAGGTGACGGCAGGCAAGTGGACGCCAAAAGCATAGTCGAAGTTTTCGTCTAGCGGGTTCAAGAACTGATCGTCAAAAGGGTCACCAAATCCGTGAGGGGGTGTGTTGTAGCTAGGCTGAATCTCTCTCAATTGAGCCGGATTTTCTGCAATACTTTGGTCGATAGTCACTAGAGGCTGTTTTTTATCGAGTAGAGTGATCGCACTCAAACGGGCATTTGTGGCGGTGAGAGAGTACGTAGGCAGACAGTAACGCGCAGCGACTATTAACTGATTGTTGGTGGGATTTGTGCTCCAGAGGCTAAAGAAGCCAATAGACGGTTCGCTCGGCTCATAATCTTTGTCTTTCACGGCATAAACTGACCCAGTGAAGAATACCTGACTAAAAGGAGCCTGTTTGAAGGAGATAGGTGTTGTGGGTATATTGATAGCCGAGGTTGGGTTAGGCTGAAACACAACTATGGCAACAGTGATTAGGCAGCCCACTACTACAACGTTTAAAAATCGTTGTTTGAACAATTGCCAACACAACTGTTGGAAAAAAGACATGGCTATTCTGTCTCTTTTGTCCCTCCTGCCTTCAACCAACTCAACGTTTCGCTCCTTGGTGGCTCCGGCGACTGCGTTGAGCAAGCTAAATACCTGAGCAACTGTTAGCTCCAGTTCCAGAAAATCTGGCATGGGTAATCGCTCGGTACCTAGTGAGGAAATACTTATACAAATGAAAAAGCTTTACATCTATCTTGGGAGATAATTTTTTTCACTCTTCGGGTATACTTGATTGAACTGCGCTCTACCCACCGACCGCAGACATCACCTTTCAAGCGAAGAACCCAAATCTCAAGTATGAATTCTTTAGAGTTAGAAGTAGAAGTCGGAAGGATAGCTAGGGCAATGATGACCCGTAACTCTGCGATCGGGAAAGAACTAATTGAGTATTTGAGGACTCAGCTGACGATTGAGGCGGTGGCAGGTGTGGTGATTGTAAGTATTGAGCGTTTGATCTGGTTTGATGTTGACGCAGTTTTCTGGACTATAGAAAACCTGATTCCAGCTGATGTTATGCAAGAAATCAGAAGGATGACAACAGTCGTTTTCTACCAACGGTTGATTAGTAAAAAATTCATACTAGGAAAAGATTTTAGTGTTGATGCTAACGGTAAATTGCTAGTCAGCGATCGTGCTAAAACAGCTATGTTCACTCGCTAACTGCTATCAGTATGCCTTTTTGCGCCACTCTACAACAACTAGCTACAGTTCTAGTCGCTACACCATCTAACATATCTGATGCTGCCTTAGCATCTACCTTAGCAACTGGTATCACCACCGATACCCGCATCCTCAAGCCGGGTGAATTATTTGTGGCGCTACGCGGTGAGAAGTTTGATGGGCATGAATTTGTCCAAGGGGCAATGGCAAGAGGGGCGATCGCGGTGATTACTGAGCGTGAGCTATCAGTGTCGTTGCCGCAATTGCTGGTAGCAGATACCCTACAGGCATACCAGAAACTAGCTAACTGGTGGCGTAACCAGTTCTCGATCCCCGTGATTGCTGTAACTGGCTCTGTCGGCAAAACGACAACAAAGGAGCTAATTGCTGCGGTTTTGGCAACCCAAGGACGGGTGCTCAAAACTCATGCCAACTACAACAACGAAATCGGAGTTCCTAAAACCCTACTGGAATTGGGCACAGAACACGATTACGCCGTAATTGAAATGGCGATGCGGGCAGCAGGAGAGATTGCCCACTTGACTCAGATAGCTCGTCCGACTAGTGGTGTGATTACGAATGTGGGGACAGCTCATATTGAGCGACTGGGTTCTGAGGAGGCGATCGCTCAGGCAAAGTGTGAGTTGCTAGCTACAATGCCCCCCAATAGCGTCGCGATTCTTAACTATGATAATTCTCGATTAATTGCCACAGCTAGGCAGGTTTGGCAGGGGCGAACTTTAACCTATGGCTTAGAAGGTGGGGATCTACAAGGCAGGTTGATTGACAATGACACTATCTGTGTAGAGGAAATGCAACTACCTTTACCTTTACCTGGTCGTCACAACGCATCTAATTTCATGGCAGCTCTCGCGGTAGCAAAGGTTCTCCAAATTGATTTCTCTTGCTTAACATCAGGGCTAACAGTCAATCTGCCATCTGGTCGATCGCAACGCTACGAGTTGCCCAGTGATGTAGCAATCCTAGATGAAACTTACAATGCTGCACCAGAATCTATGTTGGCATCGTTGCAGTTGTTGATGCAGACACCAGGAAAGCGACACATTGCCGTCCTTGGTGCCATGAAGGAGTTGGGAGAGCGATCGCCACAGTTCCATCACCAAGTGGGAGCAGGTGTGAACGAATTGGCTGTGGATGCGCTGCTAGTTTTGGTTGATCATCCAGATGCGGCAGCGATCGCCAGTGGCGCAGCTAGTATTCCGACTGAGTGCTTTTCCACCCATGACGCTGTTGTCGAGCGGTTACTGGCATTCGTGCAACCAGGCGATCGCTTGCTGTTCAAAGCCTCCCATACTGTGGGACTTGACCGAGTTGTCAATCAATTTCGTACCGAGTTTTGCCGCATCTCGAACAATGAAAACACTGTTTGAGAAAGCCCTGATCAGTCCGCTTCCCCCACTCCCTACTCCTTTATCCGGTTAGTCTATCTTGGCTATCTAGTCATAAGCTATCTTGCGGCTAGCAGTTATTCATGTTAGTGTGGGTAATCTACATCACAATAATACAGTAGCTCGATTGGCTTACTGTAAATTGTGGAGACGCTGGCAGTTTGATCTACTCGACTGCCAAGGATTCACCTATCTTTAACAAATGTTGTTGAACTCGGTGAGTACTGGAACATCGAATTATAGTCCTCAGCTGAAGGACAGCATGGTAACCAGGATGAGTATTAAGCAAGAAGTGAGCAACTCTGAATCCACAGTCTACAAAACTCCTTTAAAGCGTCTGTTTTTGCTGATGTCTTTAATGTTGCTCTCCGGTGTAACCTCTTGCAGTCGAGTAGAGCAGGAGAAGAATCAGGTAAGCGTTGATGGTGCAGCTGTCGGGTTTCCCATCTCTCTAGCAGTCGCGGAAGAATATCATAAGGTTAAACCTAATGCTCAAGTGAGTGTTGCTTCCAGTGGTACTGGTGGTGGTATCAGTAAGTTCTGCGCTGGTGATATTGATATCGCTGATGCCTCACGTCCCATTACGGATGTAGAAATTGCAGCCTGTAAGAAGAAGGGAATCAATTTTGTGGAGCTACCTATTGCTCTAGATGGCATTGCTGTAATTACTAATCGCGAAAACAACTTTAGCCAGTGTTTAAGCATCAAAGAACTGAAGAAAATTTGGAATCCTAAATCAACCAATAAAGTTACCAATTGGAATCAGGTAAATTCAAACTTTCCTAACCAGCGGCTAAAGCTTTATGGTCCAGCTTCTGATACTGGCACGTTTGATTATTTCACGCGAGCGGTCAATGGCAAAGCCAAAGCTAGCCGCACAGACTTTACTCCCAGCCACAATGAAAACATTCTGGTTCAAGGGGTTGCAGGTGATAAGACTGCTTTAGGTTACGTTGGGCTATCTTACTATTTACAGAATCAAAGGAAGCTGAATTTGGTTGCTGTAAAAAATCCCCAAGAGCAATGTGAAAAGCCAGTTCCCATAGAAAATATTGTTAAAAATGTTTACGCGCCTTTGGCTCGTCCTCTCTTCATCTATATTAGTAAGAAGTCGTTAGATACCAAACCCTCTGTCAGGGAGTTCGTCAATTACTATCTAGAGAATTCTCGGAAATGGGTTGAGCAAGTTGGTTATGTGGAGCTACCCCAAGAAGCTTACACTAAAATCAAGCAAATGCTGGCTTCAGGTGAAACTGGTTCTAGATTCAAAAATGTAAAACCTGGTCAGCCTATCACAAAAACCCTTTAATATGCGAAGAACCACAGCTTCCTTAGAATTGCCCAATGCAGGACTTGAAAAGAGAGCGGGCGAAGACATTCAGGAAAAAATTGTTGAGGTAGTTTTATTCTGCTGCGGCTTAGTTTCCATTATCACCACTTTGGGGATTGTTTTTATTATCTTCCAAGTGACATTTGAGTTTTTTCAAAAGGTTTCGTTCGCTCAGTTCTTTCTCGATACTCGGTGGACGCCATTGTTTGCAGAGCGGCATTTTGGAATTTGGCCCCTGATTAATGGCACTGTGCTTACTACGGCTATTGCCATGCTTACTGCCATCCCTCTAGGTTTATCCGCCGCTATCTACTTAAGTGAATATGCTTCACCTAGGTTGGCGTCTGTTTTGCGCCCAGCGATAGAATTGCTAGCAGGAGTACCTACTGTTGTCTATGGCTTCTTTGCTCTTTTATTTGTAACACCTGTTCTGCGGTCTTTTCTCCCACTTGAGATTTTTAACGCTTTGAGCGCGGGACTGATGATGGGGATGATGATTATTCCAACAATTAGCTCCATCAGCTTAGATGCCATGCAGTCTGTTCCTCGCTCTTTGCGGGAAGGAGCCTACGCCATAGGGGTGACTAAACTAGAAACTACAATCCAAGTTGTTCTCCCTGCTGCTCTTTCTGGAATTTCTGCCGCAGTTCTTTTGGGCGTTTCTAGAGCTGTTGGTGAAACCATGACTGTTTTGATTGCCGCTGGGCAAGAGCCTCGACTAACTCTGAATCCTGAGCAGTCGGTGGCAACAATGACGGCTTATATGGCTCAAATTTCAGGGGGAGACAGTCCCCGTGGTAGTGTGAATTACCAAACTTTGTATGCTGTAGGAGCTGTTTTGTTTTTAATCACCTTAGCTCTAAACATTTTCGGATATTGGATTGCTAATCGTTACAAGGAAAAGTATGAGTAATAGACATGTCCACTTCAATTTCTCCAAATGACTTTCAAAAGCGAATCGATGAGTTTACCCCAGGTGTAGAGAGAAGAGAAAAAATTGGCAGAATTTTTGAGATTATCTTTTTGCTTGCTCTCTATGTAGGTTTAGTTGTTCTTGCACTCTTACTCATTGTTGTCCTAAAAGATGGGTTTTCCAGGTTAATAACACCTGGATTTTTGACCGAAACTCCTTCTCGTTTTCCTGACCAAGGTGGTATAAAACCTGCTATCTTGGGCAGCTTTTTTCTGGGAATGTTAGTAATATTAATCACAGTACCTATTGGTGTAGGAGCGGCTTTGTATTTAGAAGAGTATGCACCAAAAAGTTGGTGGGGGAATCTAGTTGAGATTAACATTAGCAATTTAGCTGGAGTTCCTTCTATTGTCTATGGTCTCCTGGGATTAGGAGTTTTCAATTATTTGCTGGGTTTCGGTTCAACATTAATTTCTGGGGCACTAACTCTGTCCTTGTTGTCTTTGCCAATAATTATCGTAACCGCGAGAGAGGCAATTCGAGCTGTTCCCAATTCCCTCCGAGAAGCTTCTTATGGCTTAGGAACAACTAAGTGGCAAACCATATGGAATCACGTCTTACCTTATGCGACTCCAGGTATTTTAACAGGAGTGATTCTTTCGGTCTCGCGTGCCCTTGGTGATGCGGCTTCTCTGATCGTAATTGGCGCTGTGAGTTTTCTCACATTCAATCCTGGTTTGTTTCAACGCTTTATGGCATTGCCCATATTAATTTATAACTATATTACTCGCCCTGAACCTGGTTTTGCTAACGCAGCAGCGGCAGCAATCATTGTTTTATTATTGTTGATCTTGGTTTTAAATGGGACAGCGATATATATCCGGCAACGCTTTTCGTCATTTAAATAAATGTAAGAATTTAGAAGATAAGCATTTTTTTAAAATCCTTTGAATTCTCACTGACATAAATACTGAGGAACACGCGACATGACCTTTAATGATAGCCAATCTCAAAGCAATCAGCATAACGCAATTTTTGATGCCAGCAAGCAAGACAACGTAGTTTTTGACGTCCAACAAGTCAAGGTTTACTACAGCGGATTTATGGCCCTGCAAGAGGTTAATGTCAAAATTCCCGAAAGAAAGATAGTAGCTTTCATTGGACCTTCAGGATGCGGTAAAAGTACCCTACTACGCTGCTTCAATCGCATGAACGATTTAATCACTGGAGCTAAAGTTGAGGGCAGGCTCAATTACCAGGGTAAAAATATCTATGATGACAAAGTTAATCCAGTGAAATTGCGGCGTCATGTGGGGATGGTATTCCAAAGACCAAACCCTTTTCCTAAGTCAATCTACGAAAACATTGCTTTTGGACCGCGTGCCAATGGTTATAAAGGCAATATGGACGAACTCGTGGAGCAATCGCTGCGGCGAGCTGCAATTTGGCATGAGGTCAAGGATAAGCTGAAAGAGAAAGGCACGGCTTTATCTGGTGGACAGCAGCAGCGGCTTTGTATTGCCAGAGCGATCGCCATGAAGCCAGATGTTCTACTGATGGATGAACCCTGTTCTGCTCTAGATCCGATTTCAACCCAACAGGTTGAAGAACTTTGTCTTAAACTCAAGGAACACTACACCATCATTATGGTGACCCATAACATGCAGCAAGCTTCACGAGTATCTGATTTGACTGCATTCTTCAACACCGAAACAGATGAGATTGGCAAACGCCGGGGTAAGTTAGTTGAGTTCAGTCCGACTGAGCAAATTTTTGATTCTCCTACGACTCGGGAAGCTAAGGAGTACATTAGCGGTAGGTTTGGCTAATTAGTTTTCATCTATACACCCCACACCCCCTTTGTCATCAGACTTTGACTCTGTATCCAAATTAAACTACACTAAGTCTATTGGGTTGTGTAACTTACGTGGAAAATACTAAAAAGGTGGGTGCGGCAGTTGACAATCCAATCTTGGGAAAGCATGTTGTGGTAGGAGCAGGGGCAAAAGTTTTGGGCAGATTCGGAATTGGCAATCAAGTTTGCATCGGGGTCAGTTCTTTGATCAGTTGGAATTGTCAACTATGACCCTCTCAGCACCGCTTGATAGGGCTTTGGTCACACGAAAGACCTTTTATCGCCGCTCTCTATTGCCCTTAAGACAGGATACACTGTGGAAAATTGAAACTGGGGTGGTTCGCACTATAACCTGGTTTGATAACGGCAACTTAGTGAACCTGGGTTTATGGGGACCAGGGGATGTTGTGGGTCGTGCCCTCTCTAATGCTGACCCTTATCAAATTGAATGTCTCGGCCCAGTCGAGGTAACTCTACTACCAGCTCACAGTTGGCAACAAGCGACTGAGGCGATGATTTTGCACATTCAGCGCTCTGGGGAATTAATCGAAATCCTGCACTGTAGACAAGCTGAAGTCTCTCTCTTACGTCTGTTTGCCTGGTTGGCAAACAGATTTGGGCAAGAGGTCGAGCAAGGAAAACTGATCGATCTACGATTAACTCATCAAGAGATTGCCGATCTGATTGGTTTAACCCGAGTGACGGTGACAAAGCTGCTGAATGCTTTTGAGAAGCAGGGGATTATTCAGCGCGTCCAACGCCAATTGATTATTGTGCATAACCAGTCGCCCTTCTGGCACTACGAAATCTAGTACATGTTTGATGCCATTTCATATTTCACAGTCGAGTCGATTTTTTGTAATTTGCTTTACTTGTGCTCCTGAATTGACTGTGTCACAATTAACTCGACTGCTGGACGAGCCATGACTAATTCCGATTGCGTAGATGCCCTACTGCTAGATATAGAAGGAACTACGACTCCGGTGGATTATGTTTTTGGGATCTTGTTCCCCTTTGCCCGAGTGCACGTGGATTCCTTTCTCCAAGCTCACACTCAGGATAGCGCGGTGCAAGCGGATCTGAAACGCTTATGGCAAGAGTATGAAACTGATATTGCTCAGGGTCTCTCTATACCAGAGTGGAAGGATAACCGAACTTCCGGAGCAGTTCCTTACATCGACTACTTGATTTCAATCGATAGGAAGTCCACGGAACTGAAGTCTTTGCAGGGAAAGATTTGGGAACAGGGCTATCGGGATGGGACGCTGCGTTCGCCAACTTTTACCGATGTCAAACCGGCCTTTGAACGTTGGACAAGTGCGCTCAAGAAGTTGTTTATCTTCTCATCGGGGAGCGTGCAGGCACAACAGCTTCTCTTTCAATACACCGAAGTAGGAGATTTGACAGGCTTTTTGAGTGATTATTTTGATACAAAAATGGGACCGAAAAAAGCGGCAGACAGCTACCACAAAATTGCCCAAACCATTAAGATCCCCCCTGCTCGTATTCTGTTTATTTCAGATGTAGTGGCTGAGTTAAGGGCAGCCCAGTCCGTGGGAATGCGAGTACTCTTCTGCCTCAGACCGGGAAATCTATCTTCGGACTCAGAAGGTTTCTCGGTAATCCAGAGCTTTAATGGCGTTTGACTGAAGAAGGAGCGGTGAGTAGCCTCTTTGAACAACTGAGCTTCTCTAGTCTTACCTTGAGCACTAAGGCTTTGTGCTAATCCATGTAATGACCAGCCGTTGTTGGGGTAAATGACTAGGTCTGCCCGATATACCTGCTCGGCCTCTGCCGGACGTCCCACTTGAAGTAAGACGGCTGCCAAAGATTGTCGCACTGGGGAGTACCAAGGCGCGGGTTCATCGTAACTGAGGTTGTCTTCTAACTCAACAGCTTGTTTGAGGTTATAAATTGCCTGCTCGACGTTACCGAGCCCAGCGGCAATTTCACCTGCCAGTACTTCGGAACCGATTCGCAGCAAAGCAGCAGTTTTATTGATATCCCATATAGTAACGTTATCTAACGCAGGGTTGGCGGCGATCGCTCGCAACTGTTCTAACTCCCCTTGTGCATTCCGAAGCTGACCTTTGGCAACAAATGCCATTTCCCGCGCATAGTGCCAGACTCCAGTGGGGTAGAGTAAATCTGAGGCAGGAGCAGGCTCTGTGAGAATCTTATCCCAAAGCTCAAACTTTACTAGGGTGTATAGGGGAATTGAGATGTAATGTTGGAGTGTGCCATAACTCAGATCTTGCACCAGGTCACATTGATATCCAGTCCATACTTTTTGGCCAAAGGTTGTAGGTGTTGAATCTGTGTCAACAAGGGGAATAACGCCATCAGTGGGAGCAGTAGTTCAAGAGCTAACTGTGCAGCTTCACCCCAATCAGGTAAGGGACTATTGGGAGAATGGAGATAGCTCCAGTGAGCTAGCAGGTAAGCGGTCAGAGATAAAACTAACCATCTATAAACACCCAGAAGAGCCTGTTGCCCAAAGCGGTGAAGACCGAATCGGTGTGGTGTTTTGCTGTTTTGAAAAAACCCTCAATTGCCCAACGGCGGCGTCCCCAGGAAGAGATAGTATTGCCCTTAAGAGGTTTAGTCGAAAGAATATATCGTTTTTGTAGCTTGCCGTTTTCACGCTGAAAATAGTACCAGGACAGATAGACTGGGAACTTCAAACCAAGTAGCTGAACTTGAGAGCCTCGTTTGTGTAGTTGTCTAAGGTTGCCTTCATCATCCAGCTTACGGGTACAAGATATCCCCACCACAGCATGATGTTTGAGTTGACGCACTTGGGTAACAAACTCTTGACTACCAAAGGCCGTGTCAGCTAGCACCAAGACGGCAAAGCGCTCAGTCAGTGTTTTAGGCAGTTGTCGCAGTAGACGCAATCCTAGTTGAACTGGAGACGGGGTATTCTTACCACGATAGACGCGAAAACCCCAAGGAACTCGCCGTTGACCCAGTTAGGACTTACGCACTATACAAATAGACTTTTATGTGTGTTAACAATCTGGGCGGGTAATATGCATTACGGATGTCTGTTTAATCGCATAGATATTGAAAGTTATCTGTCTTTACCAAGAGTTCAGTGACCGTGTATCTATTTTTTAAGTATCAAAGCTCAACTTGTTGAATATATTGGATTGCGACTACTAGCGGATCGAGCATCACCTGGTAACTAGTATCAGTGGAGCGTTCGAGTGTCATCAATCCCGCTTGTTCAATCGCGATAAATCCAGTAATCGCTGCGTTAACTATTCGCATTGCATCAATTAATTTTGTTTCACTGAGATTGTAAGGTTGCAGCAACCGTTTGAGGAATCTGAAAACTTCTTGAATCAGCGGCGCTGTTTTTGGGTCGTTGAGATTGATGCCGTTGCAATCTCAAATAGTGAGTAATGATGTCATTACAGCCAGTTAGTCGCAGACTTGTGCTTTTACTGATCGCTTTAGGCTTGCAAAAGCAGCGCGGTCTCCAGAGATTCCAGCAGTGGCGATCACCACAGTTGCTTGGCGAACAGCAGTGGCAATCTGTTCAGCTACGGAGTTATCCGAAACTGCCCGTGCTAGCGTCACTCCACCTGTCAGTACTGCGAGGATGACCCAGGCAGTATCTTGTTTTTCGGTTGCAGTTCCAATGGTTAACCCAGCGGCAACCGTTTCAGCAAGCTGGAGCAGCCCAGCTTGATAGGCAGCTCGGACTTGGTGATTTGAGGAGCGGATAACCTCTGGTGAGAGTGTAGGCAGAGCACAACCACAAGCTAGATTTTGTCTATGTGCTTTTCCCACATAGTAGTCAGCAAGGGCAATCGGCCAGTTTTCACCGTTATCGGCACGGAATTTCTCAACTCCTGCCCGAAATTCATCGAGTCCAGCAACCACTGCGGCCATAAATGCTTCTTCCTTAGAGCGAAAGTGACCGTAAAATGCACCTGAAGTCACGCCCGCCTCTTTTGCCAGGCTATCTATACCAATGCCGCTGAAGCCACGGGTGCGAAAGCCGCGACCTGCTGCCTTCAGAATTCGCACTCTCGTCTCTTCAGACTTTGATACCGGATGCATGCCATCATCGGGTATCTGAGCCGCTTGACTCCTGAAAATGGAACTTTCTGTTGGTTTGGCAAGCTTATGCATAGCAGCAGCCTGCTCAGTTAACAGGTTGTCCAATCGCTGTACAAGCGTGTCATACAAGGTACTAGATAAAGTCTGAGCGATCTTTGTCACTTTGGCTTCCAGAGCCAGGTCGTCAGCCTCATTCTCTCGACCGGAAGTGGCTTCAGGAGACGCAGTCTGTCTATCTGATAGCTCCAGCGCTGACTTGAGTAGGGTCGCTATCACTGCGCTTAAGTTAGGCTGACCACGCTTATCTAAACGTCCCGATTGGTTGATGAAACCCTGAGTTAGGGCGTAGTCACTGACTGCCTGCAGCAAATCATTAGGAATTCTGATGCTGATGGCTGTTGTGACCGAAGAAATTGGTTTACCCATGACTGC
>JAFAVL010000245.1 GCA_019242465.1 Chroococcidiopsidaceae cyanobacterium CP_BM_RX_35
TTGAGCCACAGGAGTTTCCAAGTTCCTAAGTGGCTAGAGTACGCGATCGCCACTCTGGGAGTGCTGGCTGTGCAAGGAGGACCAATCTTTTGGGTAGCTGGACATCGACTCCATCATGCTCATACAGAGGATGAAAACCAAGATCCATACTCTTCCCAGCGTGGTTTTTGGTGGAGTCATATGCTTTGGATTCTTTATCCGCGTCCAGAGTTTTTTGCAGAGAGCAATTATGCCAGATTTGCCCCTGATCTCGCCCGAAACCCGTTCTATTGCTGGATGGACCGCTACCATCTGCTGTTGCAAGTTCCGCTTGGGCTCCTACTCTACGGCTTAGGAGGATGGTCTTTTGTTATCTGGGGTGTATTTGTCAGAATGGTCTTGCTCTGGCACAGTACTTGGTTAATCAACTCTGCTACCCATCTGTGGGGTTACCGTACTGTCGAGGTAGAAGATAACTCTCGTAATCTCTGGTGGGCAGCAATCTTAACTTATGGAGAAGGTTGGCACAACAACCACCACGCCTACCCCCATGTAGCGAAAGCCGGCTGGCGTTGGTGGGAAGTTGATATGACTTGGTGGGCGATTCAAACGCTGAAGACGCTGGGCTTAGCAAGAAAGGTAGTAATGCCTCCAACTAAATCAGCTGTATAAACCTAGCGTTGAACTCAGATTTTTTATCCTAGCTCCCATTGTCAAGCCTTGTAGGAGTGGTTGCCTGTTGAAAGAAGATTAGATTGAAGGATGCGCGCCGACTATTTTGGCAGCTCAGTGGAGTCGAAAAAAGCAGACACTAAGCAGCGTCAAATCTAAGCGTCGATTAGGACTAAGAGCTGCTGAGTGTCTGGACGCAGGAGCAATTTAAAGCAAATTCAAATTTACCTCAAAGCTAGAGCCAATGGCTGTACGCAAGCAACGGCAGCGGCCAAGGGAGGATGTTCTGTTACCACAGGAGGAAGAATTGAAAAAGGAACGCATCAACCACAACGAGGTCAGCCTCGGCACTGGCGCAGCAGAGAAGCTCCATTGGCAGAAGTGTGGGAAAGCGAACTGGTGCCGAGGCTAGAGCAAACCCCGGAACTACAGCCAATGACTTGGTTGGAATACCTGCAAGCCAAATACCCTGGTAAGTACGACAAGTCGAAGCTACGCAGATTAGAGAAACGAGTGCAGCAAGGGAAAGCCAGATCCGGACCACCGAAAGAGGTGATGTTTGATTCGATTTTCCATAGCAGAGCTGATTGCAGTGGCAACAAATCTCCACGTCTGAATGAATGCTGGTAAGAGTGATTGATGGGTCAGGACTTACGCAGAGCCAGGGGAACCCGGTAAGTCAAGGAGAGCAGCAACGAATGTGCTAAAAGGGGCAAGCCAGCTGCAAAAAATACGATTTACTACGTCCACTTTTTTTTGACTTAGCACTGAACTAAGTTTTCGGGTCGGGTTAAGCTTGGTAATAGAAAGGACAAAATTCTTTTTGCTAATTCCTCTGGTTCAATATCTTGATTTTGCACAACAAGTAAGTCATATAGAGACCAGTTGATAGTGCCAACTATACTATTGACAGCAGTTTGTACGTCCAATCTATCTTGGTCAAGCAAAATCCCTTGGGTAATGCCATCCCCTAAAATTGATAGCAATATATGACGATAAGTTTGTCTGGCATCTTTGAGTTGTTTTGTAGCTGTAGCATCACCATAGCCAATCTCCATAAAGAAGAGCTTGATGAGTCCTTGATTTGTACGGAAGTAACGCAGTGTGGAGATAAGCACGCACTCAAGAGCATCTATAGGATTGGCGCACTGCTTGACATCTTGTGCTATTTGAGAGTGTAAGGTTCCCAGGTGACGCACCATGATAGCGGTCAGCAGTCCCTGTTTGTTGTCAAAGTGGCGATAAAACAGTCCAACTGACACTCCTGCCCTCTGAGCGATGAGTTGAGGTTGTGCCTTCTCATATCCCTCACAGAGCAAAACCTCACCTGCTTTCAGAATGGCATCGTACCTACTGGAGACATTGTAACGGGGCTGTGACATGACGCAAGTCCCTTCCCCAAGACAAAAACTTATGATAAGTTAGGGAGTGAATAATATTCACTCGTGATTCATTCTATCGTACCATGAGCCTCAAGGAGGTCAAATATGACTGGGCAGACTTTCATTGAAGCGAATGCTAGAGAGTGGCTCAAACTGGAGCAGTTACCACTAGGTACACAACTTCTGCCCCTGGCTGAACCAGTGCCCAAAGGCTCAATCCATCGACTCCGAATGGATGCCGGAACTGTGATTCCAGTGCATTCGCATCCCTGTGATGAATATGTCTATGTGATTGAGGGAGTTGTAGAAACTGGTGGACGTGAATGTAAAAAAGGGACGTTCTGGCAAACACCAGCAAACACAAGACAAGGACCACATAAGGCAATTACGAACAGCGAAATAATTACAGTTCGTCTTGGACCAATGGGAGCTTTTGAATAACTGCCAGCTTCATGGAAATTTGGAGAAAATGCTGACAAACCTTTTTGTGGATAGTGCCGGAAAACTTTAGACTGTCATGACCTTTACCAAATTAGATTACTGTCAGTATTTACTCAGCAGCCAAATCAATTACACCCTCACCAATTTTGCTGACCATACTAGCAATTTTAGTCATGACACTATTAATAGGTACTTAAGGAGTGAGAAAGTCACTCCCCGCCTGTTATGGCAGAATGTCAAAGCAATAGTTGTCCCCACAGTATCAGCATATATTCTATTTGATGATACAGTTATAGACAAAAGATATGCCAAGAAGATTGAACTAAGCCGACGACAGTATAGTGGTAACGCCCACAGACTTATTCGCGGAATCGGAATAGTCAATTGTGCGGAGCCGGAGACGCTCCGCCTCCGGTTTATGTCAATCCAAAAACTCAACAGTTTTAGGTAATTGATTATCGGATTTAAGCTCCTGATAGTGACGGTAAAACGAAGTTAAAACACGTTGCTAACATGTTGAAAAATCTTATCGAATCCAAGCGATTGCCTTTCACGACCGTGTTAATGGACAGTTGGTATGCCACCAAATCCTTGATGCAATTGATTGACAGCTTAGGCAAGTACTACTACTGTGTACTCAAAAAGAATCGTTTGGTTGACGATACAGGTGGGGTTGACAAGTATAAATCAATTGAGCAATTGGTCTGGAATGAGCGAGAGCTGGAACACGGCAAGCTTATCAAAGTAAAAACCTTTGTGCAAGACAAAAAAGTGAAACTGTTTCGGGTAATAGTCTCTACCGACAGAACGGAATATGTTGTAACTAATCACATAACTCAAAACTCAACAGACGACGTGCAACAGGTGTGCGCCGTCCGTTGGAAGATTGATGCGTTTCACCGTGAACTCAAGCAAGTCAAAGGTCTTGAGGCGTGTCAATGCCGCAAAGAGCGCATCCAGAGAAACCATATTGGCTGTGCAATGCTAGTCTGGCTGAGACTTAAGGAGCTGGCTTACCAGCAGAGTTGCGCAATTTATGACGTCAAGCGTGGTCTGCTATCAGACTACCTGACCCAACAACTTAAGTCTCCCTCGATTGTGATGACCCTTGCGTAAGTCCTGTGGGTGACAAAACTGAATTAGAAATCGTCATAAAACTTTCTGAAGCTCATGTTTGATGTTGTTGTAGCGAAGGATGCTGTCTTTGATCTAGAGCTAGTCTGTTTTCTTTGACAATGAGATAGAGCTGAGATGGCAGTGGGAGAGGTTGGTTGATAGTCAGGGCAATCGATAGCTGCTTCTGATAGAGCTGTTGAGGGGTGGACGGTACATTTAAGGCGGTAATCTCTGAAAAATTGACAGTGAGCACACGGAATCTGATGTAGACGCTTCAACCTTCTCATACCGTCTCGTGCTGCTACCCAAAGACTCCAGGGGAATAGAGCAATCAACGTCCAAACACAGAAACAACAGAAAGGAACTGTTAGCCCTCGGACAATTTGAACTAAAGATAACTGGAGCATTGTTTACTATCACCTGAAAAAACGCTGACACTCAGTTCTTCTGAAATGGGCGGCTTTGTTGGAGGCAGACTTGCCCAGAAATCAAACATTTGCTCAGCTGTCTGTTGCGGATAGAAGTAATGGAAGAAATACCTTCCACCTGAGCAGACCCAGAGCCGATTAATCTCCGCTTTGTCTTCGCGAAAATACTGCTGCCAACTGCGCAGGTGATGGGGATTGACCACAACATCATCGACGCTGCCACATATCAGGAGTGCTACGGTAGGTCGAATTGGCAGTAGGTTCATTCTGCAAAAAAGGCTATGAGGAGACAAAGAATGGTCTAAATCCTGTTCCAGGAGCTTCATTAATGTCTGGGTCATAGCTTTTGACTGAAAGCCAAATAGGTCATGAACCATTTGTGTCAAGATGACTTGGCGATTACAGGGCAAGGATTGGCGATGAGTATAGTAGTGATACTGCCAGTCCTGTGCTGGATAGATACCTACCGAAAGCAGCGTGAGTGATCGCACTCGCTCTGGATGGTGTTGGGCGTAGAGCAATCCCAGCAGTCCGCTGATGCCATGACCAACCAGATGAATCGGACTCCCTAATTGTTGTAAATAGTCATGCAGCAACTCTAAAGCAACTGTAAGCGAACTAGGTTCATCTTGGGTTTGGCAGTATTCCCACTGAGCAATCGTAACCCCCTGGGAGAGGGATCGTAGGAGAGGGCGATCGAAGCCTTTCAATTTTGGAGTCGCACTCAAGCAAAGCGCATCAGGTAGATTTGGCATTACAGATTTTTGTTGCAGTAAATCGGCTATTAAAGGTGTGAAATGAGCCCCTGAAGTGGCTCTGGTCAAGAGCGAATCAATAAGAAAATCAGACTGGTTTGTGTCCGCAGTGTGTGAGGCGTTTGAGCTGGGATAAACACAAACATCCCTGGCTCTAAGGTCAAGGCTTCTTCATGCAGAGTTAGAATACCTTGACCTTCTAACACTGTGAGCGTTAGATCTTTGGCATCGCAAATTTCTAGCAGCTCTACCTCAGTCCCCAAACTCATCAAACTTTGTTGATATAGAGCTTGTTGAGCGTAGGAGTGTTCAACTATCTCCAAGTTGATGGCTTGATGTGGTAACGCTTCTATTGGCAATAGCTGTAGGTGAAAAGCACGGTGCATATTCATTGCTTGAACCATAATGATGCTCCAAAAAGAAGGAATTGGGCTCTTGGGAGCGCCTGCGATTGCACTAATTCAACCGCCGACGCTTAGAGAGATAAGTCTTGGTTCGCTGCCAGCATACATCCGGGATTTTTGCCCTTTAGGGGCAATCAGCGGTCGCTGCTATGATGCGTTCTTCTTGAGAAGAATTAGCATTATTATGAACGGGATTGCGGCAATGCGTTTCATGAATTTGCCAGTAATTTGAATTAAGCTCAGTTCATGACTGCATAGCCTAACTGAGCTATCGATGAAGCAAGGGATTTCCAAGCCCCAAGGAGACATCAATTCCTTGCTTCACTAGTAGCGGACTCAACGTTCCGCTCTTTGGCAGCTCCAGCGGCACGAAGAGCGCAAGCTCAAAGAAGTCGCAGTCATAGTTTCAACTCTTCAGTACTAGTTGAGAATAATCTTCAATAATGTCTGAGCTACAGCTTACACTGAAACCCAAGCTATTGACAATAGTTTTTATTAATTTCCTAAAATTTTCAGATAGAGGCATAACTTTCAAGCGACCGCGTCGTTTTTTTTGACCCTCTGCTACAAACAGATCTATGACTACTTAAACCCGCAGCAAATTCTGGAGAAGATAGCCCATCTCCAGAAATTTAAAATATTCCCCACGGCATGTTTAAAAGTTTCCTCTTGGTAAAAGTGCTGCTAGTCCTTGCTGTAAATTTCAGGTCCCTAATTAACTAGTAATGGAGATGATTGTTTACGCTACTAGAGGGTGCTAGTGTAGCTATTTATGCTTTTCGAGAGTGATTGCAAGGCAGTCAGCACTTTGGCTTTGTTCGGTTGAGCAGCTTTCAGTCCATTCGTGACATTATCCATATCGTCTTCGACCTGCTTGTAGGTTGTGGCAGATTTAGCTTTCACACCATCTTCAACCTTTGACCAATAACCATCATCAAAATTCTGAAATTCTTGCTTTGCTTTGTCAAAATGACCAGCCTTGACTGATGCAGTCGTCTTAGCCACAATTTCCTTCATTAGCGCAAAGGTGGTTTTAGGGTCAGCTGTAGCAGCAGAGCTGGCAGGGGTTGTCGCTGCTGGACTCTGTATATTGCTAGCAGGTTGATTGGGGTTGTTGCAAGCCGTCAACGCTAGCAGCGTTAGTATACTGGCAATCCAAATGCGATAATGCGCTTGCACCATAGTTGTCTCTATTCCTCCAGAAATTAGCGAACGCTTTCCACTTGAGACCGAGCCGTTTTGCGCCGTGTATAGAACACCACGGCAATAGCTCCTGTTAGCAAAGCCAGTTGGGGCAAAGTTGTTTCCCAAGTTGGGTAGAGTCCCAAACCTTCAAATGCAGGTAAGAAGTTGGCGGGAGTGGCAGGCAAAATTCCAGCAACTTGCAGGGAATGGATGCCAGCACCGACAAACTTGAAGCCAAGGTAGTAAATCAAGAGACTTGCAACGACAAAGAAAGGTTTGAGGGGAATTTTTAATCCCAGTCCCAACATCAGAACGGCAATGACGACCAGCACCACCAGCCCTAGTGCCAATCCCTCAAATAAATCAGTCGTACTGATAGAAGGGGCAATGCCAATGTAGAATAAAACTGTTTCTGCCCCTTCGCGAAACACGGCTAAGAAAGCGAGCAGCGCTAAAGAAAACACGCTGTTTGTTGCCAAGGCTGAGGTCATTTGTTCCCGTATGTAACCCTGCCAAGCTCCCAAGGATGACTTGCTATGTAGCCAATAGCTGACATAAAACAGCATCACTGCCGCCACTAAGCCTGTGATTCCCTCTAACAGTTCTCGATTGGTACCAGTAGAGATATTTGAGAACAACAGATTGATCACGAGAGCAGTGAGAATAGAAGCCAGCACACCAGCTCCAGCACCGATCCAGAGCCA
>JAFAVL010000410.1 GCA_019242465.1 Chroococcidiopsidaceae cyanobacterium CP_BM_RX_35
AAACAAGAACGACATTAACATCGATCCAGGAACCTTCCTTGCAGTCGTATTTGCCCTTCTACTTTTGCCCCTACTGTTTACTGGTTTTTTCTCTCAATAAGTTTTGCAGAGTTGCAGAATACCCAGTCTTCGGAATCTTTTAATCGAATACAGGCAAGAATTCTCTGCAAGATGTGGATTAATCGTTATCCATTTGGCGGATGAACACAGTTACAATTATGTTATTTCGGCATTATTAGAATGTGACGTTCACCTAAATTGAAATCTGAAACTGGGCATGATGGATTTATTATTCAAGGTAGATTGGCATCGGCTATTCTTTCCTAGTCTTTCTATTGCAGAACTCTTCATTCGTGGCTCACTAGTTTATCTGGTACTATTTTCGCTTCTACGTCATCTTCCAAATCGACAGATGGGTGCAGTTGGAATTTCAGATTTACTTGTGGTGTTGTTGTTTACAAACGCCGCCCAAAATGCAATGGCAAGCAACTACACATCGATCACAGATGGCTTGATTCTCGTCAGCACTGTTGTCTTCTGGAGTTACGCCCTTAACTGGCTGAACTATCGCTTTCCCATCCTACAGAGCTTTTTTACTCCTCCACCGCTAATCTTGATCAAGAATGGTACGATAATTCGTCGTAATATGCGCCGAGAAATGATCACTGAAAACGAGTTAATGAGTCAGTTGCGAAAACAGGGTGTGGAAGAACTAGATGGAGTGAAACAGGCATTTATGGAGGCTGATGGTAGCATAAGCGTAATTGAGAATGAATCTAACTCTGAAAAGCCAAGAAAACATCAAAGAACAACGTTCTAGTTAACCCACAACTGCAATCTTTTGTCTTGCCCAACAACCGAAGCAATTCTAATTAAGAACTTTGGCATAAAGGTACTCGCTCAACTTTCTCATGCCACTTTGCTTTATGTCTGCAACAGATGGATTGATGAGATAACTTACTGGTCGGGGTTTCATAATTCAAAATCGTATCAAGCTAACCGCGATACTGGATGCGATAAATTCTATGATTCATTTCCTCAGTAAATATTAAACTGCCGTCAGGCAACACCAGTAGACCCACCGGTCTGCCCCAAGTTGTTGGTCCATAGGGATCGAGGAGGAACCCAGTGAGAAAGTCTTCATAGTAGCCCAACGGACGCCCATGAGCGTCAAACGGAATAAAGACAATCTTGTAACCAGTCCCTTGGTCACGGTTCCAAGAGCCACGAAAGGCGACAAAGGCTCCGTTGCGGTATTTAGCAGGAAATGTTTTACCAGTGTAGAACTGGAGACCCAAAGCTGCTGAGTGAGCCTGAAACAGCACATCAGGAGTCTGAGTGCGGGTAACTAGGTCAGGGTGAGTACTCTTACCATTTTGCAACATGCGAGGGTCGAGATTTTTAGGTGACAGATAGGCATAGGGCCAACCGTAGAAAGTTCCCGCTTGTAAGCCAGTTAGGTAGTCTGGTACGAGATCGTCACCTAGCTCATCCCGTTCATTAACAGTTGTGTAAAGTTGACCAGTTTGAGGCTGAAAGTCAAGACCAACCGGATTCCGCAAGCCAAAGGCGAAGGTCTGTTGGTGGGCTCCGTCCAGGTTCATTACCTGAACTGAAGCTCGCGGGAGAGGTTCCTCACCCACGTTGGAGCGCGAACCAACTGAGACATAAAGCTGCTGCCCATGAGGAGAGACAACAACGTTGCGCGTCCAGTGCTGCCGATAGCCACCAGGAGTAAGATCAGCAATTCTCTGACCTGTACCAACAATTTGTTGTTGACCTTTTGTGTAGGGGAACTTAAGTACAGCATCCGTGTTGCCGAGGAAGAAGGAGTTGTGGGCAAAAGCCATACCGAAGGGAATGTTTAAGCCGTTTTCTGGTCCGGCAAAGGTTCGTTTGATACTGGCAATACCATCACCTTTAGTATCCCGCAATAGGAGAATGCGATTCTGCTTAGTTTCTGTTACTAAGACATCACCGCTAGGAGTCAAGGCTAGCCAGCGGGGGGCATCCAACCCATCAGCAAAAACATTGACTGTAAACCCAGGTGGGACGCGGAGGATAGGGTGGTCGGGGATAGGGACGACCTCTGGCGGCTTAGAGGCGCTGTTGGTAGCGTAAGGGGCAGGCAAACTAGCTAGGGAGATCCGGATGGGTTTTGGAGAGAGTGATTCAGTCGGTATGATACTTGAATTCGGTGCTGCTGATACCGTTGTCTCTTGGCTGAGGTTAGCACGATGGCTACAGGCAACAACTAAAGCTAGTAGCAGTATCGGTAGCGATAAACGGGTTGCCAGTCTATTAATTTCTTTCATAACTTTTTCTATAACTCGACAGGGTTTTATTGCCCCGATTGTAGCCCTGCTGAACACGTGTCTATCTTATAGCCGTGCTGGTTGAGCCAATAATGACTAAGATTCGATTGTTCAGCTTAAACCGCTAGGAGCCCCATACTGTACCCGAAGGATCAGTGTCGGGAGTACGTCACCTTAAGCGGTATAAACTGCGCCCAATCCCAGCGCACTTAGACCTTTGCGGTAAGCGATTGAAGTTTGATCGGCGCGAATATGGGACTCAGCCCGCAATTCGAGCGGCAAATCTTCAGGATATTGCGCCTCAACGACTTCCTTGTCTTCGGCAAATATCTGGTAGTTGAATTCATATACAGGTTCGAGCGGCATTTCTCGATCGAAGTTGCGGCAAATCGGGCAAAACACGCGGGTTTTACGTGCCGATACCGGAGATGCAGCATTTAGAATGCAAAGCCGTCCTGCATTGGGAAAGTGTACCGTTAAGCGAGCCGTAAAGGGGAAAAATACCTCGAAAATTCGCAACCACTGAAAATCAGCCGGAGCACGGTCTTGCATCGCTTTCGGCAAATTGCTGACGCTACTGAGATACTCGGCGCGTAACCCGGTTGGCGTTTTAGCTACTTCGTAGCGCGGTACGATCGGGTTACGGCGATCGCCAAACGTTTTGTTGTGTATCCAAGCAAAGTGAGCCACATCGAGAAAACCTTCCATTTGTCGTCCTGCGGCGGCATTCAAATTCACGGCTTCTGGCAGAATCTGCTGATAATCCGGGTCGTCCCACTCGTGAAAATCTGGGAGCGTGTGATTTTCACCGTCGCCGAGCGAAGTCCAAACTAAACCATACGCTTCAATCGCAGGATACGTCTTCAAACAGAGTTTTGCCGGAATCGATGACTCTGGATCGGCAGGGACTAAAACACAGCGTCCGTCGTTTGAATAATGAAAACCGTGATACTTGCACACCAAATTATCGCCCTCGACAAAGCCCATGCTAAGCGGAATGCCGCGATGCAAACAAATATCGTTGGCGATCGAAACACCCGCTGAGGTTCGCCACACTACTAATCGCTGATCGAGTAGCTTTGTTGCAATCGGCTGATCGTTGACTTCGCGACTAAATGCGATCGGAGACCAAAACCGAGCGAGGGCATCCCAATCTGAGTGAGCAAACGTACAGTCTTATGGATAAATCGTCGAACGAGTTGTACTAATCATCTGCAAGTTCCTAGTTTAGCTAAATGCGACTTTAATCGAGTGGATTGTAGCAGCTACAACTGCTTGTGCTGTGTCTTGTACTACAGAGCCGTAGTTAAGCTGTGGGCTAATTTTCCAGCAATGTAGACGGCTTGAACAGCGCGATCGTCGCCCAACATCATCAGACCAAAGACTTTTTCTGCAAGATCTTCTAACGACTGGGCAGGAAAGCGGGAAGTGCGATTGGCCATTAGTGG
>JAFAVL010000477.1 GCA_019242465.1 Chroococcidiopsidaceae cyanobacterium CP_BM_RX_35
TGTAACTTCCTGTTGTTGCACCTGGTGGATAAATAGGCTGTAGGGTACCTGAGGAGTACGGGGACTGAACAAGCCTGGTAAAAACAGGTTAGCTAGCAGGAACCCACTCGAAAGCAATAACAAAACATTACCAATCAAGCGAGCGCGAGGGAGACGAGGTTGGTCTTTAATTGCCATAGGTCCTAGTAATTTTTTAAGTTCAAGCTGTCAAAGATTGGAGTGTTTTACCTTTTCAAAACCGGATTAAGCTGACAATACCGGCGGAAAGAAGTGGACTTATAATCTAGACAGTCTATTGCCTCTTCAGTCAAAGCTTTACTGGGATGAACGGTACATTTGAGATGATAATAGCCAGTAAAGAAGGTGCAGCGATCACACGGAATTTGATGCAAGCGCTGAAGATTTGCACAACCTCTTACCAAGTCTTCCCAGAGCGACCACAAGAAACTAGCTAGAACTAGCCAAAGACAAATTGCAAAAACAGAGCTAGCAACAGATGGAATGATCTGAAGCGGAATAGAGATAAGCATAGTGTGCTGTGTGAAGAGAGTTAGATACGATAAACCTAAATGACGCCAGTCTTAAAACCTGCGTTCAGAACTTTAGAATCCGAAGATTTCGCTTTTTCTTTGAAGCTCGAAGTGAAGCTCAGACAAACCTAATGCTTATACAACTGTATACATCGGTTTCAGTTCAACGGCTCCATCAGATTGAGGCTGCTCCAAGCTAGAACCATACAAATCAACAAATCGTTTGAATAGCCATAGAGTATTATGTCTAGAAACTTTACCGAGGGTAGCTGAACAGTTGATGTTTATTTCTGATAGTCTGTAGAGGTAGGGTAGATCTTCAAGTACAGTTAAAACAGAAGCAAAATGCAACATAATTTGTAGTATTGGCTTGGGAAACAACAGGTTGCTATAGATATCGATGAACAATTTATGTGCATTATCACTGAGTGGCAGGACGTTGAATATCACGTTAATCTTCTTATCATTGTAAACAGGAATACTTAGTTCAACCATGTAGGGAGTGTGCAAGATTAACTCTACCTCAACAACAGGCTGCCTCCAAATTCTTAGCGCATTGAGCTGAGAGGCTAAGACTGTTTGAAACTTAATTACTCCGCCAACTGTTGTTGTCTCAAACTGACTAACATCAACAATTTTTAAGTTGTTGAGGCTGAAGCTGTGAACTGATTCTAGATGCTTTAGGTTCAACAGGTGGTAAATCTGACAAAGATAGGGAATCGGCCAAGAGTATTCCTGGCTAATCATGTGGTATTTCTCCAATTGAAGCATTCTTGTCTCAGTTTTATGCCGATATGCTTCGTGCTGAGGAGTGCTTGAACTAAGTTCGTAGTATCTAAGCGTGCTTATACTCTCAGCACTCAAGTTTTCAGCTTCCAGATTTCTTTCTGGCTTCAGATAAATCCAAGCGATGAATAGTAAATAAACTGTGAACATTTGGATAAGCTCAATTGTAGACAAACAATCATCAGCAAAGAAGGCATAACTCTGATTAATGATGCTGAACGTCCAGTAGAGGTTGCCACAGCTCCAGATGCCACTTCGGAGCCTAGTTGTTAACAGAGAGCATTTTGTAGACGCACTGGTACTCATTGCTTTGTGATTAATACGACAGCATTTATCAGTAGTTATGATTTGAGATGGGTTTGCTCAGATGCTCTAACTGTGAACCATGTAATTAGCACTTATGCGACCGATCTGACAACCTGTGAAACTGTAACTGCCCAAACCTAATAAAGCCGGGCAAACCTATCTAAGTTCTGGAGGCTCTACACAGCGAAAATTTTATAAACACATAAGTATAAATACTAGATGGCTACAGCCTCTTTCCTATATACATCTCAAAAAATTAGATACCTTTGCCCTGCCTGAGCGAGAAAGTAGAGAAAACTACTGTTGCATTACTAACTTGACATTCGCCTTCTGCAAGCCAGGACACTTTACTTCTGCCAAAGTCTTATTCACTGCATACTTTTGATTGATTAAACTCATCAGTTTTGTCAGATTATGCTTTCTGGCAACGCCCCAGAGGTCAGCAACTAGATCGAGCGAGCCTTGAGCGTTATAAGACCAGCCCAAGTCATAGTCGCCTTCAAGCACAGCAACAACATCAGCCTGAACTCGTTGACAGGCAGCACCACGCACCTCGGCATTGGTCTGGACAGCTATGCCCAGGTGATGAAGAGAGACTTTAAGAATTTCAATATTGGTCAGTTGGCTACGAAGGGCAGTAAAGTGAGACATATGGTTTCCTTGGAATTAGAAGTTGTTACTCAGTAGATAAAGTTCAATCACGGCGTAGCATCTGAGCTAGGACTACGGTTAAGCAATGAAAAGCAGCTTGTAAGGCTCTATCGCTAGGTTGAAGGGAAGCCTTAACAGCTAAGTTAAGTGAGCGAGCAATTTAGGAAAGATTGCTTCCCGGTTTTACAGAGAGGGGACGTCCTGCTCCAGTTTCCATTCGTGCTTCAAAAGTTGCTGGTATGTCGTTTCGCGAATCATCATCTGCTCATACAGCTTGAGCAAAAAATCTTGGGCTTGTTCGCGAGACATTTGCTGTACTTGATCTGCAAAGCTTCTCAGACTGAATTCTTGCTCCAATGATAGTTTGATCGACTGATTCATCACTGATTCCTGTGTAAGATTGGGACAAAAACTGTCAGCTTGATGCTGTATCAAATCTTTTGGGGTCCGAAGCTCAGTAATTAGGATGTTCCGACATTATGACTAAAACTAATTCTGACGGATTTACCATGATGTAGGAAGAGATTTGCAATGCCTTTTCAAATCTGTCTAGGTAACCTCTAGGGCGTTTTCTCGCTTGAGGCTGGCTCAAAGTGTAATCTTCTGAAATCCTGCTTCATCACCTAGACTTGGGAAGCAATGGTCACAGCAAGATTATTGGGTTTGGCAGCTTTTCAACTGATAAGCTATCTCTCTTCCCATACAGAGAAGATCCCAAGTCCCAGTTTCTACGTTCCTACTCCCGAATCAGGGGTAAGTTATAAACTTCGGCTAGCAATAACTTATGATTAACGAAACAGAATTCCATCCGTGCTTAATCAGCAGTTAACCGTCTTAGTGACTTCCTGAGACTGCTAGCCACAACGAAAACTGTGAATTCTTGATAGGCAGTTTAGCCAATTAGATGCAGTACATTGCGCAGCACACTGTAGCCAGCTAGGTCCCAAAGCAGGTAAGCGAGAAAACCAATCATTGCCAAGCGCCCGTTCCACAATTCAGCTTGGGGATTAAACCCAAACAGGAATGCATTGCGATCCTTGCCATTATAGGCATTAGCAACAGATGGGAGAGATGTATTAGGGTTAGTCATAGTCAAGAGCCTGTCACAATTCTTAATACGGTGGTTATTTCGATGTTCACCTACTAGTTATTGAATTGCTATCTATCAATAGGAGTAAATTAGAGGTTGTTTGTAAAAAGTGTCCGAGCAGTGCAAATAGTCGGCATAGACAGTAGAGAGTTTTTGTTGCTTGCTCCACTTTTTCACCATTAAGGCGAGGTTCGACCCTTGAGTAGAGAGATCCTTAGTGAATGTCAAGTGTCTCCATAATTCGTAGTTTAGTTGCAGTTAAATTCAGCCCAGCTCCACCTTTTCATATTATTCCTTGCTTCTTCACAAAATTTTCACTTACTTCCCTTAAGATTGTTACTAGGCCCGGCTGTTCCCTGAATTAGCCAAGGGCCTTTACTGGGAACCTATCAAAATTTTTCACTCAAATGAATCTACTTACAGTTGGCTTGATTGAGGAAATTAGGCTAACTTGTTCAGAAATTTCCTTAGTTTTTGTAGCTATTTTCATCTTCTTAATCTACTAGTGCAGTTGATGAAGCAACAAATTGATGCGCTCGTGGCTCACGATTCCTATCTGCAAGATTTTTTAACTTGGGCCAGCCAGAAGTCTCTGACCACCCCTCCGCAGCCTGCTGCGATTCGCGCCTTTTACTTTGCCCTTGCCAACAAGCCCCACCTTGTCCCGCACTTAGCGCTTGACTCCACTTTGGAGCAGGGGATTTTTCTGGATATGGTATTGGATGACCTGATGCTGAAGTGTGCCATTGACTCTAGCGCTGATTTTACTCTTGCCCAAGCCTGTATCGATGCTCTTAACAATGC
>JAFAVL010000577.1 GCA_019242465.1 Chroococcidiopsidaceae cyanobacterium CP_BM_RX_35
GCTTCGTTACGTAGGCAAAGGTATCGCCAACAACAAACCTACTTAGCCAATCCCTACTTGCCTCAATCCTAGTAGCAGTCATCTTGAAGCTAATAATCGATTAGCGTTACGACTGGCACATCTGGCAGCCGTTTACGCCCCTGCAAATCCTGTAACTCGATAATAAACCCAAAGCCCATCAGCTCGCAGCCAATCTGCTGCACCAACTTTGCCGTAGCACTTGCTGTTCCACCTGTAGCAATCAGATCATCTACAATTAAAACTCGGCTGCCTGGTTGTAAGGCATCTTGATGCATCTCCAGCCGATCCATACCGTACTCGAGTTCGTACTCGACTGAGTGGACTCGAAACGGTAGTTTACCAGGTTTACGGACTGGAATAAAACCAGCCCCAAGCTTGTAAGCCAAAGCTGCGCCAACAATAAACCCCCGTGCCTCTATCCCCACGACGTAACTTGCATTTAGCCCAGCCGCAGTACACTTTTGGGCTAAGCAATCAATGGCGTAACGCAGTCCATCTGCGTCTTGTAGCAGGGTGGTAACGTCTCGGAACAAAATACCAGGTTTGGGAAAATCAGGAATATCGCGAATCAGAGACTTCAAATCCATAGTGAAGTGAAAATAAGAATGGCATAGAGACACCTGAAAAATCGTACACTAGAAATCCTAGTTGTTTTAGATTACCGCTAACATTTGCTAGGGCTAGACGTATGATCTTCCAGTTTGGCAATAATCATGAAAGATTGTTTTGCAAATCTCTTCACTCGCCCAGCTTGCTAGGATGAATGCTTCTGTGAGCTTAACGCCGTTAGATAGTTCAGCCGTCCAGTCAAATCCCACGATCTTGGACAGTCTACCCGACATACCAATCGACGATCGGGGATGTCCGCGCCGTACCCGTTTGCAAATAGACCTGATTCTACTAGCAATTGAAGCCCTAGAACTTAGCGGTTCAGAAGCGATTCTAGCGGTTGCCAAGGAGCTAGAACTTGAGGGCATTGTCAAAAACCGGGTGAATCTATGGCGATTGCGGAGTACCAACCCTTTGCGACGTGCCCATACGCGTCGTTCATTGAGCCTGAGAGAGGCAAAAGCGCTAGTGGTGATTGCCTGCTATTTGGCGCGGCGGTTGACAGTTGTCATCCGAGAGTTGCTACTGGTCTACCAAAAGATGAGTGAGAAGCAGATCCCGCTAGAGCAGAACTTGCGGTTATCTAGTTACTTAGAAAGGTTCAAAGTCCATTTCCGCAGCCGGATGAATCCCCGCCGTTCGGCTGTAGTTGCTTACAGTTCAGACGAAAAATTAAATCAACTAGCCTTGAGCCTGTTGGGACAATTGCTGTTCTGCACTGGTACGGCTGGAATGCAGCGGTTTTGGATCAGCCTGTTTGACGGGGAGGTGGAATGAATATCCAACGTCTATACAGCCTACCAAACTGTAAACTTCTCATAGAGGGTCTGAGTAACGCGAACGACACGTCGTCCACCGAAGTCCGCCCTTTACTCTCAATGCTGGTAAATGTAGAGTGCCATTTAGCGGCAACCGATCGACCCCTAACAGGCGGTCGCGATTTTTTTGAAAGTTTGGTGGCAGCAGTTAGTGCCTATGCCCAGGAATTTTTGAGTAAAGTGCATCACCCCTTAGCTCACAAGCATCGGTCAGGATTAGTAGAGTTACATAAAGTTGACGACAATTGGCATCGGTTGATTGTACATTCAAAATCTGAGACTCAGGGCTCTAATGTAGGCGAAAGTCCCAATCAACCGCCAATTCAGATCAATTTGACAACTGTGCAATTATTCGATCTAGTAGAAGCAGTCGATCAATTTTTCGCCGACAGCCAAACGTTACCAGACCTGTCACCGCAACTGCTGCCGATATCGAAGCGATTTGTCACCTCTAGCCAAATAGTGGCTAAGCAAGCACTGCCAACGGCTGTAGGAGTGTCAAGTTTAGCTTTGGCTGCGATCGCCTTCTTCTTTATCCCAATTCCAACAAAACTCCCACAACCGCACCCCCAGTCCAACTCAACCCGATCAAGTACCAATCCCTCTACCCGAACTAACCCCATTCCCAAACCCATAAAATCACCCTAAATCCTCTTGCCCCCCTGCCCCCCTGCCCCCTGCCCCCTGCCTCTTCTACTCCCCCACCACCCGACGCATATACTCCCCCCACAACCGGGCGGCTTGGGCGCTGCCGCCAGCAGTGGGGGAATTGTTGTCATTCCCTAGCCATATACCTGTCACTAGCTGCCGACTAGGAATGTAGCCAACGAACCAGAGATCAACGTCGTTGTCTGTGGTGCCAGTTTTACCAGCTTCCCCCAGACCAATAGCAGCGTTACTACCAGTGCCATTTTGGATCACGCCTTGGAGTAGCTCGGTCATCACTTCTGCAACTTCAGGTTGTAGTACCTTGACGTTGGCTCCATCACTTTGATTGAAAGAGTAAATGACGCGGCAGGTTTTGGGGTTAGTGCGATCGCGACAATCGCTGCTGTCGAGAATCCTGTCAATCAGGTGCGGACGATTCCAAACACCACGATGAGAGAGTGCGCCATACGCGCCCGTTATTTCTAGCACATTCACTGCACTTTGACCGATCACTAAGCCAGGCACCGGATCGAGAGGTGATTGTATCCCTAGCCTTCGCGCCATCCGCACCACATTATTAAGCCCAACATCCTCCTGGGCAATCCGCAGGGCAATGACATTCTCAGACTGTGCCAGCCCTGCATACATATTGGCACTATCACTTTCAAGGCGTTCGCAGCCGCGAAAATGACGACCTTGCCAATTTAGGGGGGCACAGGAATAAGTTTTCTCTGGGGAGACGCCTTTCTCAATAGCGGCAGCGTAAGTAAAGATTTTGAAGCTTGAACCTGGTTGGCGTTCGGCTTGAACTGCACGGTTGAACTGGCTTTTTTGATAGTTGATACCGCCTGTGAGGGCTAGGACGGCACCAGTGCTGCCATCAAGCGTCACGATCGCACCTTGAGAAAAGCCATAATTCGCCCCGGCTATGTGGATATATCGCTGCAAAGAGGCTTCTGATGCTGCTTGAATCCGTGGATCTAGTTGAGTTTCTATTGTGAAATTGCCTTCACTAGCAAGTTGTTCCCCTAAAATAGATTGAAGTTCCTGGAATAGGTAACTATAGAAATAAGGAGCAATGGTTTGGGATTGCTCTTCACAAACCTTGCGGCTAACCGTAATTGAGGAGCGCCTTGCCCGGTTGGCTTGCTCTAGAGCAATTTTGCCTTGCTCTAACATGCGGTCAATCACGCGATCACGGTAGGCAGCAGCTCTCTGCCGACTTTGTACATCGCCGCAGAAATTGAAGCTGTTGGGAGCTGGTAAAATCCCCACTAAAGTAGCTGCTTCTGAAAGGTCTAACTCTTTCACTGACTTACCAAAGTAATACTGAGCCGCATCCTCAAAACCGTAAGTGCCATGCCCTAGATAGACGCGATTTAGGTAGGTCAACAGGATGAAGTCTTTGCTATAAAACGTCTCTAGCTTCAGTGCCACAATCGCTTCTCGCAGTTTGCGGTTTAACGAGTCCTTGGTTCCCACATAGTTGCGGAACAGACTCCGGGCAACCTGCTGGGTGAGGGTGCTAGCTCCTTGCTCATATGCGCGGTTACGAGTATCAACCAACACAGCCCGCATAATGCCAATCGGATCGACTCCCAAATGCCAATAAAAGCGGCTGTCCTCCGAAGCAATCACCGCTTTGGGCAAGTAAGGACCAAAGTCGGATAACTGCTTCATGTCTACGTGAGCTGTATTCTGTAGCGGACGTAGAGGCGTTTGTCCATCTTGGGCATAAACGATCACTGGACCTTGAGCGGCAGTAGGCAGGGGTCGTATTGCGGGGGCTTTAACCCACTCAATACCTATACCCAATAACACGAGTATGGTTATTCCTCCAATGCCGTAAGTCCCCCAATTAGCAGCTCGGACGTACCAAGGTGGTGGATCGACATATTGAACTCGGACAGAGGCAGCAAGTTCCGGTGGACCTAGAGTAATAACATCCCCGTGTCGCAGTTGCAGGCTAGTAAGCCGACGCTTACCGCGATAGACACCGTTAGTTGAGTTCTCATCTTTGATGACAAAGGGGGCTCGCCGCGAACGGCGCGAATCTCGGGAGACGGACAGGTGAATCTGACTAATGACCGGATTACGAATGACAATATCGCAGGATTTCGAGCTGCGACCTAATAGGTAGCGATCGCCTATCAGGGGATAGACATCGGCTTTATCCGCCCCAGCATCCTGTACCCGGAGTTCTGGTACTTTGGCATTTGGCTTGAGCGTTAGCGCACCAAAATTAACTTTGGCTTGCATCGTTTTTACTGCCTGGGTCACCTGACCTAGCAGTGTTTGAGAGTTGTGAGGGGGCTGGGGGGAACTCATCGTCTATTCATGGACCAGTATCGACAAACAATCAGCGCTGCAAACTTTATACTTTTGTCCTCACCTATTCTACTGGCAAGCCTAAATGAGGCTCGCTCATCACTAGGTTCTACTTCATTTGTAGATAGGCTCAGCTAAGTTAGTCAGTTGGTCTTTTTATATTCTCTATTTCTACATCCCTCCTAAGACAGATTTTTGTAATACCTTTCCTCTGATTAAATAAGCACATAATTTTGTTCAGGTTTAAGTGTGAGGTTTGGTGGAATGAAGATAAGATATTTGTCGTTCTTTGGTACAGCTCTGACACTGTTAGCAGCTGGTGGTGTTGCAATTGCCCAATCAGACCAATCAGATAAGAAACCATCGGAAATCAAGCTTTCTCCGGCAGCTCAGACCATTTTGTGTAAGCAGTTTCCGCTCAATTCCCGCTGTCAGGACAAGAGTACTTCTAGCCCATCATCCAGTAGCAGTGGCGAATCAACTTCTAGTTCTTCGCCCAGTAGCAGTGGCGAATCAACTTCTAGCCCATCATCTACTGGTGGCAGCGAAGTTACCCCTAGCTCCTCCCCTAGCGGCGGTAGCGAAGTGACACCTACTTCCTCCCCCAGTGGTGGTAGCGAAGTGACACCTACTTCCTCCCCCAGTGGTGGTAGCGAAATTACCCCTAGCTCCTCCCCCAGTGATGGCAGCGGTACACCACCCAGTCCATCTAGCGGTGGCGGCAGCGATACGAAATGACGCCTAGCCCATAGTTCTAAGTGCTGAGCTGGGGGGATTCTGGAGCCTCTCAGCTCTGATTTCATCGAGTTGATCTGCGATTTGAAGGTGGTGCTTTCTGGAAGCTCGCAAGTAGTAGGCAAGCAATACCAATATCGATGAATACATCTGCCAAGTTAAACACCCAAGGAAATTGGAGGGGTCGGAAGTCTAAGAAATCTGTAACGCCACCAGCAATAAATCGAGCTATCCCATTTCCCAATGCTCCGCCCAAAATCAAGCCATAACCTAGCTGCTCCCAGCGACTGAGAGACGGTCCGAGCCAAGCTAGTGCGATCAAAAATAGACTTACACCCAATGACAGCCAGCGCAACCAGCCGCCTCCGTTCCTGAAGAGCCCTAAAGCTGCGCCATGATTCATGATGTATGTCAGGTTAAATACTCCTGACCATAGGGGTCGTGTCTCTCCTAAACTAAAGTTTTGCATCACCCAGTATTTAGTTATCCAGTCTAAAAGCAGACTGATAATAGCAGCTATCCAGAAGTAGCCGTTCTTAAAACGCATCTAATCAGTATTGACTCACTTAATAAAGAGTATGTACCGTAAACAGTAAGCTAAGACGGTGACGGCACAAACGACAATTATCTGCCCTGGGAGTGGGTAAAGAGAGTAATTTAGGGCAGCCTGCTGTAAAGACATAACTGAGGCATCTGTCCAACCAAGTGTGTAAAGCAGGATGAGATAGACTAGACCAGTAATGTGAATGGTCAGTAGACCAAAGGCACAACTAAAGGCAAGGAACTCCAGTCTTGGGGGAGTGCGAAATGCCAACGAGCCGCAAACCCAAGCTCCAAAAATAAAGCCGATTAAGTATCCAAAGTAAGGCTGCCCAATACAAATGATGCCGCTACACTGGGCAAAGACTGGCAACCGCGTTAGACCAAGAACCAGATAGGCGATTTGAGAGAGTGCCCCAGCATTCTTACCTCCTAAGCAGCCAATGAGCAGCACTGCTCCAACCTGGTAAGTAACACCTACAGAGTAGGTCTTGATTCCATGTTGACTCCAGCTCCCAGGTGCAGTGGTGAAATATGCTTCCACAAAGGTACCACCAATAGTCAGGAGTAGACCAATCAGGGACCATAACAATTGGTTAGAGGCACGAAAGGCACGAACTATATTCATGTATAAGGAAGTACTAGTTTTGTACTGCAACAGTCCAAACCATCTTGCTTTGAACCAACTTTTTTGCCTGTTCTTAACCTTTTCTTTACGTTAGTTAGGTATCCTTATAGTCAAAATGTAGCACGGTGTTCACTGAAGCTCCTTCGTTGCATCCGAATAGTATTGATGATTTGATGATACAAGGCAATCATTAGCTCAGCTTTTAAAGCTTTTAGAGTAAATCATGAATCCACCAACTCTAGAGACACCAAGTAAGATTCAACCACGATCGCCTCTGTCTCGGTCAATTGATCGGGGATTTGTTTGGCTCACCCTGCTTTTTGCCCTAGGAGTTGCAGGCATCTTGATTTGGATGGTTATTGAAGTAGCCATCCAAGCAGCACCAGCAATGAAGCAGTTTGGTGCTGGTTTTTTGGTGACTAGAGTCTGGGACCCAAACACAGACAAGTATGGGGCACTACCCCAGATTTATGGAACCATAGTGACATCAGCGATCGCCCTGTTACTTGCTGTACCAGTTGGCGTTGGGGTGGCTGTTTTTTTAAGCGAAAACTATATTCCGCCTCGGATTCGGCTGACGATTGTCTTCCTTGTGGAACTCCTAGCGGCGATTCCTAGCGTTGTGTATGGCTTTTGGGGTGTTATAGTCCTGATTCCCATTCTAATAGTCTTAGGGCAATGGCTCCATCAGTATTTGGGCTGGTTGCCAATTTTTAGCACCCAGCCAGCTGGACCAGGAATGTTCCCAGCTGGTGTGATCTTGGCGATCACGGTTTTGCCGACGATTACGGTGATTTCTCGTGACGCTTTGATTGCCCTGCCGCCTGAATTACGACAAGCAGCATTTGGGTTGGGTGCAACTCGCTGGGAAACGATTCTCAAGGTGCTACTACCTGCTGCCTTCTCTGGTATTATCGGTGCGGTTATGTTAGCCCTTGGTCGCGCAATCGGTGAAACAATGGCCGTGACATTAGTCATTGGCAATGCCAACCATATTAGTCCTTCAATTTTTGCGGCGGCAAATACGATTCCCTCGCTGTTAGCAAGTGAATTTTCTGAGGCAAGTGATTTGCAAAAAGCCGCATTGCTCTATTCGGCTTTGATTCTGTTCGGCATCACGCTAATTGTTAATATCTTGGCCCAGGTACTGGTCCGACGAGTGCAGCGGATTTAGCAAGTGGCAAGAGGAAACTGATTTGAAAAGCAGGGGTGGAATTTAGCAATGAATGGATCTGAACAGCAAGGTTTTAGCAAGGCTAATAGTCTCCGACGGTCACCTACGTCCCTCCGGAACCTATTAAATCGAGTCATGGATTTACTTGTGTTCGTCTGTGTTGCCCTTGCCCTGCTGCCGTTGCTGGCAGTTCTCATTTACGTGACTGTACAAGGTGCTAGCAGTCTGAGCCCATCTGTCTTTACCCAATTGCCACCACCGCCAAATGCGCCAGGCGGTGGTTTTGGCAACGCAATTCAGGGCACCTTAATCATGGTGGCAATCGGAGCTGCGATCAGTATTCCATTCGGCGTCATGGCAGCGATTTATTTGTCGGAGTTTAGTACGGGAAACTTTGCTGGCTGGATTCGATTTGCCACCAACGTCCTTAGCGGTGTACCGTCGATTATAGTAGGCGTGTTTACTTTTGGTGTGATTGTGTTAAGTTTGGGATTTTCGGGATTTGCTGGCGGAGTTGCTCTCTCAATTCTGATGCTGCCAATCATCGTTCGCACTACAGACGAAGCCCTTAAGTTGGTCCCAGGAGAGTTACGCCAGGCCGCAGTGGGCTTGGGAGCAACGAAGCTCCAAACAGTATTGCGGATCGTGTTGCCAGCAGCACTACCCGCAATTATTACTGGCACAACCTTAGCGATTGCCCGTGCTGCTGGCGAAACTGCACCACTACTATTTACAGCTGTGTTCTGGGACTACTGGAAGACCGATCCCTTTAAAGGTCCGATGGCTTCTCTAGCGGTTTTGATCTATAACTTTGCCCAAGTTCCTTACACAAATCAACTGGCATTAGCTTGGGCAGCTTCCTTGATCTTAGTTTTACTCGTTCTGATTACCAGTGTGGCTTCCCGCTTAGCAACAGCCCGTAGAACTTATTAGTTCAAAGTGAAAAACTGCTTAATCGCCCACTTTGTTGTTTCCTAAATTTAGCTAGATTTCTTATGCATTCTGATGCTTTAACTGCCAACCAAACTGAAACCATTTTACAAGCGCGAGATCTGGATATTTACTACGGCAAGTTTCTCGCCTTAAAAGGTATTAACCTCGATATTCCTAAAAACCAAGTCACGGCCTTTATTGGACCTTCAGGCTGTGGCAAGAGTACTTTATTGCGGTGCTATAACCGCCTTAACGATCTGATCCCAAGTTTTCGGGCAGAGGGCAAGATCTATTATCGCAAGCAAGACCTCTACGGTGCCGATATTGACCCGGTAGAAGTCCGACGGCGGATTGGGATGGTGTTTCAAAAGCCAAATCCCTTTCCTAAGTCAATTTATGACAATATTGCCTTTGGTCCCCGGATCAACGGTTATCGGGGGAATATGGATGAACTAGTTGAGCGATCGCTGCGGCAGGCAGCTTTGTGGGATGAAGCTAAAGATAAACTTAGAGAAAGTGGTCTGTCTCTTTCGGGAGGACAACAACAGCGGCTGTGCATCGCCCGCACAATCGCGGTTGAACCTGATGTTGTACTGATGGATGAACCTTGTGCTTCCCTTGATCCGATCTCAACCCTAAAAGTTGAAGAGTTGATTCAAGAACTTAAGGAACAATACACCATCGTTATCGTCACCCACAATATGCAGCAGGCAACGCGGGCGTCAGACGTGACAGCCTTCTTCAATGTCGAGACGAAAGAAGGTGGTAAGCGTATGGGACAATTGGTGGAGTTTGACAGAACTGAAGTCATCTTCCAAAATCCTAAGGAGCAAGCAACACAGGAATATGTAAGTGGTCGCTTCGGCTAGTTCCTAGTGATATGAAGAGTCTTGACAGGTACTAGACTGAGGAAAAAATAGGTGAAGAGATACCTCTTAGCTTTAAGTGCAAGTGGCTCTTTAGCCTTTGTTATAACTTTTTTCTTCTGACCTAATGATTGCCAAACACAAATCTTCCCTGCTACTAACCTTAAGCGCTGCTGGCTTGCTGATCGGTGGAGGAGTTGCTGCCTACTGGGTGTTAACCCAGCGAAACGGCTTGCCGGAAGCCCTGCCTGTGGGAGCCAATGTTATTCCCCAAGATGCCCTAGTCACCGTTTCTGTCTCTACAGATCCAGCTAAGTGGCAGCATTTACAGGAGTTTGGGACGAAAGCAACCCAAGCAGAACTAGAGCGAGAACTAGCTCAGCTACGCGATCAATTCCTAACAAGTCATGGCTACAACTATCAGCAAGATATTCAGCCTTGGGTAGGCAAGGAAGTGACATTTGCGGTTTTGCCCCAACCCACGCCGACGCTAAGTACAGTCCCTCCACACCCAGCGGGGATCAAGCAACAGTCAACGTTCTCAAAGGAGGAGCCTCCGGGAGCTGCGTTGACGCCGTCAATGATAGCGGTTTTGCCAATCGCTGACCCAGTACGTGCCAAACAGCTATTAGGAGACCCTAAACCCCTGACACAAGGTCAGTGGACTAAGCGCACTTATAAGGGCGTTCAAATTGAACAGAGCCAAGGCTCGTCAGATGAAACCTACTCAGCCGCAGTGCTAGATGGGCGATTCCTCGTATTGACCAACAACCCGAAAGCAGTAGAGCAGGCGATAGACACTGACAAAAGTGGAACGTCTATTGCCACTACACCTGGCTTCACGGCAGTACTAGAGCAAATTCAAGCCCCTCAACCCTTTGCCCAGCTATATCTTAATATCCCGGCTGCTACTCGGTTTGTGGCTACGAATTCAGGACAGTCTATTTTCCCCCAAACACTAACCCAACTTCAGGAAAACCAGGGTTTGGCAACAACTGTGAATTTGC
>JAFAVL010000717.1 GCA_019242465.1 Chroococcidiopsidaceae cyanobacterium CP_BM_RX_35
CTAACACAGCACGAGTATGGATTCGCGTTGCCTTTGAAGGTGAAGATAAAGGACGAGTTTTTGGTCGGGGTGGACGCAACATTCAAGCGATTCGGACTGTGGTTGCTGCTGCCGCCACCGCCGCTGGGCATTCAGCATATCTTGACATTTACGGCAGCCAAGCTTCTACTAACCTGGCAGCAGACTTTGAGGCAGGACAAATCGAGCCAACACAATCGAGAGAACGGCGTGGAACTAACCCTAAACCCGTGGTCAAACCCCGCTCCTCCTCAAGCTTGGAATAGAAGAGAAAACCCAGGCAAAACTACATATTCAACTCACTGCACCTCCCTGCCAATTGATAGGTAAGGTCTATAGTTCAACTACTATGGCAGAGGCATCAACAATTGAACTGCCGAGTCCAGAGAGCGCTATTGCACTTTCTGGAGAACAAGAAGAAAATCTCAAAAACCTGTCTCGGCAAACAGGAGCCACTCTAGTGTTGCGGGGGCAGGAATTGTATATCTCTGGAACTGAGAAGCAAATCGATCTGTGTCAGCGATTAGTGCGATCACTCGAAGATCTCTGGGTTCATGGTAAAAGTATCTCCAGTGCCGATATTCTCACAGCCCGTCAAGCCTTAGATACTCAACGGCAAGATGAACTGCTTTCTTTACAGCGAGATATTCTTGCCCGCACCCGTCGAGGCGAAGAAATTCGTGCCAAAACCTTTCGGCAGCGGCAGTACATTGAAGCGATCCGTCGTCATGACTTGACTTTTTGCACTGGTCCAGCTGGTACTGGTAAGACATTTCTAGCAGTTGTTATTGCCGCTCAAGCACTGTTAGCCAATCAGTACGAGCGGCTGATTCTAACTCGTCCGGCTGTGGAGGCAGGCGAAAAGCTGGGCTTTTTGCCAGGAGACTTGCAGCAAAAAGTCAATCCTTTTCTCCGTCCGCTCTATGATGCTCTGCATGAATTCATTGACCAGGAAAAAATGGCAGGGTTGATGGAACGAGGGGTGATTGAAGTAGCTCCTTTAGCATATATGCGGGGACGCACTTTAAGTAATGCCTTTGTCATCGTTGATGAAGCTCAGAATACTACCCCTGCGCAGATGAAGATGGTTCTGACTCGTCTTGGTTTCCGCTCTCGGATGGTTGTGACTGGCGACATGACTCAGAATGATCTGCCGTTGAATCAGCAGTCAGGATTAGCGGTGGCGCTGAAAATATTGCAATACATTGAAGGTATTGCTGTGTGCGAATTCTCTCAAAAAGATGTTGTGCGTCATCCCTTGGTACAGCGGATTGTGGCTGCCTACGAACAATATGAGAAATAGACATAAGCTATGAGTAATACACTGAAGGAATTTTTAGAAGCTTGCTACACCCTCTCGACACTGCGTCTAATTGTGACGAGTAGTGCAGCAGTTTTGGAGGCTCGTGGTCCACTCCAAAAGCTGTTTTATGCAGAGTTGCCTAAGGGTAAGTATGCAAATATGCATACCGAGGGCTTTGAGTTTCACTTGAATATGGACGCAATCAAGCAGGTGAAATTTGAGACAGGGGAATCGAAACGGGGTAACTTTACGACTTATGCGATCCGGTTTTTGGATGAGCAGCAGCAGCCAGCTCTGAGCCTGTTTCTGCAATGGGGAAAGCCGGGGGAGTATGAGCCTGGGCAGGTGGAAGCCTGGCAGAATCTACGGGAACAGTATGGGGAGGTTTGGGAGCCTGCGCCTGTGGAGGTTTTATGATGGGGTGATGAGGAGATGGGGAGATAAAGCAATTTGGGCGCTGTGTTTAGTTATTACCTTATTTTTTGGGAGTGGGAATGCGGTTGCGGGACCTTTGGCTGAGCGGTTGGCAAGTTTTCCTAATTGGGAGAGTAAGCCCTTGGTGCATTCAGCGGCAGGGGATTTGGTCTATCCTGACTGGATGGCTGGTACTTGGCAGGTTAGGAGTACGTTAGTAGATTTGGTTGCGCCTTTAGCACCAAATGTTGTCACGCCTGGGTTTGAGGGTAATCGTCGGTATCTCAATCAGCCAATAACTTTTCAAGTTCGATTTGCTCAGGCTCGGTTATCGCTACCGTCTTTAAAGTTCGTTCCTCGTCCAATTCAACGGGCAGTGGTGGCGGACCGAGCGTTTAATGGGTTGAATCTGGCTAAAGCATATTTGGGCGATCGCGCGGTGCTGGCAGTAATGGTCGATCCCAGTTCCCCTAATCGTCAAATTACTTTGCTCCGTGACAACCGCCAATTGATTTCGGTTGTCACTGGTCGAGCTACTGAGACTCCAGCAGCAGGTCAGTTCATCACAACAGAGGTGTTTCAACAACTGTTTCGAGGCAGTGGTATTGCTCGTCCACAGGCAAGAACTGCTAGTGGAGCCAGCCCCTATTTCAACCAAGTAGAAACGACGACTTCGTATCGGCAACTACTAACTTCTCATCCGGCTATTGAGCTAGCTCAAAGCAGCAGCCGGAGAACACTCCGGAGCCAGTCGCGTGGGCGGGTTTCTCAGGCCAGTTTGCTCAACGGAGGAGGACAGTCGCATGGGCGGGTCCCCCAACTTGGGCGAACTGTCCGTCGGAACCTCCGCACGCGGCTGGCTCGACTTGAGGAGCCACTGCGTTGCGGGGGTTCCCCCCGTTGTAGCAAGTGGCGTCGAACTGGCGTGCTGACCTTTGAGGCAGATCAAGTCACTGCCGTCTATCTATCACCCCAAGACCCAAGTTACTTTGCCGCAGGCTCTCGACCAGTTGCTCTTTACCGCTATCGGCTGGAGTTTTTTAAGGGGCTGGAAGAAAATACGCCCGCTGCCTAGCATTTGAGGATTTGCGTTGGCTATCGTTTTGTAGTATTTTTGTAGTATAATAGAATGTGATCGAGGCTGTGCTGAAAATCCGGACTGCGGAAGTGAGTAGTGTGATTGCACTACTCAGTCGTGTGTAACTTTCACGGAGTCACCGTTGGCCAGGGAGCATTATGGCAAAGTTTCGGGATATCCTCAACTACTACCGCCCCTATCGAGAGGTGGCTCTTTTTAGTATTGCGGCATCAAGCGTCTTTGAAATCGTTGATCTGGTTACTCCCTATGCGATCGGACAGATTTTGAATGTCTTGTCTGGGCAACCGCTAGACGGGCTATTGCGCCAGTTGGTTGCAGCAGTAGCTGGACTTGCCCATGCGCCACAAAACCGACTCATGTCTTTGTCGGTGCTACTAGGCTTGATCTTCTTGGTGAATGTGGCGAGAGCACCGATTCAACCTTGGGCAAGTTGGTGGTTTCACTGGGGTATTGCCTTACGTTCCCGTCGCGATTATTCTCAAAAAGCGCTGGAACAAATCCTCACCTTGCCCTTAGAGTTTTACGACGAGAATAATCCTGGACGTATTGCCGGACGTATCGGCAAAGGCATTTCTAACTACACTTGGACTTACCCTGAGATAGCTGGACAACTCATTCCAAAACTTTGCCGGGTATTGGGCATCTTCGTAGTTATCTGGTTAATTGAGTGGCGAGTTGCTATCCTCTTTTTTATTTCGTTCGTCTTTATCCTGATCTATGATCTCAAAAATTTGCAGCAGTTAATTTTGTATGAACAGCGGCTGGACAAACACATAGAAAATACTGAAAGCCGTAACTCAGAGATTGTCACTAACATTAAAACGGTCAAAGCTTTTGCTACCGAAGCGTTAGAACTGAAGCGGCAGCGGCAGCGTTTAAACCGCGAGTTTAAAGTGGTTATCTATCGTATCCATCTGGGTTACGTCAAGTTAGGCACTTTGCAAAGGACTGTGATTCAGTTTTGTGTCTTTTTGGTGTTAGGACTAACTCTCTATGCCACAGTTGAGGGTCAAATTTCTCTGGGACACTTCATCACCACTTTAACTATCTCTAGCATGGCTTATGCGGAGTTAGAGCCGATTAGTCAGCTAGCAGAAGTTTTTGCGCGACGCTATGCCTCGATGATCAGCTTTCATGAGTTTATGCAGCAGCCAGTTGGGCTTGATGCCGCTACTCTCAAAGAAGGGCCACCAGTTGTGACTTTCGCAAGCTCTGAGCGTTTCACTGGGAAGGTAGAATTCTCTCATTTAACTTTTGGCTATGAACCCACACGTCCCGTTTTACAAGACATCAATTTATTGATTGAGCCATATCAAACAGTGGCTCTAGTCGGTCGCTCTGGTTCTGGTAAATCTACATTGGTGAAGCTGCTGTTTCGATATTTTGAACCCAATCAGGGGCAAATTCTGATTGATGGTCAAGACATTCGGACGCTGAATGTTGCTGATTACCGACGAAGACTAGCAATCGTGCATCAGGAAGTGGACATTTTTAATGGTACCTTGCTAGATAACCTGATCTACGGCAACCGTCAAGCCAGCTTTGAGCAGGTTGAAGAAGCCTGTAGGATTGCCAGAGTAGATGAAGTGATTCAGCAACTGCCCCAAGGCTACTACACGATGGTGGGTGAGCGGGGCGTGCGATTATCTGGTGGACAGCGACAGCGATTGGGCATAGCGCGATCGCTCCTGGTTGATCCAGATGTCCTCGTATTTGATGAAGCGACCTCTAGCTTAGATTATGAATCTGAGCGCACGATCCAGTTAGCGATGCGCTCGATTCTTGGTACTCGCACTACGATTATCATTGCCCACCGACTCAGTACCGTACGGGAAGCAGATAAGATTGTGGTTCTTGACCAAGGACGGATTGTGGAAATCGGCAGTCATACAGAATTGCTCCGCCATGAGGGAATCTACCGACGTTTGCATTCTTTGCAAGAAACAGGTGAACTTCTGGGTTGAGCGTGGTATCATGATAAATCGTGGATCAAATGGGTCGGTGTCCGAGTGGTTAATGGAGGCGGACTGTAAATCCGCTGGCTATGCCTACGCTAGTTCGAATCTAGCCCGGCCCACCACTTTAATTGTTGATTTTGGATTGACCCGAAATTTGAAATCAAAAACTCTTTGCCCATGTAGCTCAGTGGTAGAGCACTTCATTGGTAATGAAGAGGTCACGAGTTCAATCCTCGTCATGGGCTTCTAGATCACTTAAGAATGTGACACGAGCTTTTTTCGTACAGTATCCTCTGGATGGCTTTTCAATACCATAAGCCTTGCACCACTTCTCAACAGCCTTACCTGATACGCCAAGTTCTTTAGCACGGTGATAGGACATGCTGTTTGGGTAGGTCATGGAGCCACAGTTTTGTCGGGGGTCAAAATTGGCAATGGTGCGGTGGTGGGGGCACAGGCTGTTGTTGCTAAAGATGTTCCTGCTTATGCAATTGTGGTTGGTAATCCAGCCAACGTAGTTCGTTATCGGTTCAAGGAACGGATATACTGAAAGCTAAACTTATAATACAAAAACACTACAAACTGAGGCAAACCTATGAAGTCAATCAAGGTAGCCGTTGTTGGTGATTATGACCCACAGTTTCCACCTCAAGCCACATTGGGTGCAGCACTCCGTCATGCTGCATCAGTTCTTGACCTAAAAGTTACAGAAACATGGATACCCACAGAAACTCTTGCCGAGCATAACGTAAGTGCAATATTGCAAGGCTTTGATGGTATCTTTGGTGGTCCAGGAGATGTTCATGAATTGGAAGGAACTCTTCGAGGGATTCGCTTCGCACGTGAAAACAACAAGCCCTATTTTGGCACATGCGCTGGTTTCCAGTACGCGGTTATTGAGTTTGCCCGCAATGTACTGGGGATTCTAGATGCTACCAGTGCTGAATTCGACCCATCTGCTCCAGAATTGATTTTGACTCCGCTTGTTTGCAACATTGCAGGAGAGAAAATGACTGTCAATATTCAACCCGAGAGTTTTGCTCATGATCTCTATAAGAGTAATACAGCGGTTGAGGAATACTTCTGTCACTTTGGAATCAATTCGGCATATCGTAGCGCTCTCATTGAGGCAGGTATGCAAATTTCCGGCACAGACCAAGATGGCGAACCTCGCATCTTTGAGTTACCAACCCATCCCTTCTTCCTAGCAAGTTTGTTCGTACCGCAAACCTCGTCAACTCCTGCTAAACCTCATCCACTTATCAATGGTTTTCTTTCAGTTTGTGCCAAGTTGCTAGTGAGAGCAGGCTAACAATCCTGGGACAGCAGACTGAGGGAAGCTGCTGGTGGAGTTGTAAAGATTGTTAGCAGCTGCTCAAGCGGAACGTTAGCTTGCTCTTTTCATCAGTGCTGCATCATGAATATGTACCTCCTTCCAAGAGAGAAAATTCATGAACGGCAGAAGTCAATATCTTCTGGAACTGGCAAAGTGTAACGTAAAAGCTTACATTGTCAACCCAAAAGTCAAAGCAGCGATGGTCACTGGTTCAGTCGCAGAAGGGCTATGTGACGAATATTCTGATATTGACATGAGCATCTACTATGAGAAGTTGCCCTCTGAGGAGGAGTTGCAGCTGGCGCGGCAGCAAAATCGAGGCTCAGAGAGACTCTGGATTATTGGTGATTACAGCGATGGAGGATTTGCAGAGGCTTACTCAGTGCATGGAGTCGAGTGCCAGTTCGGTCATGTAACTATTGAGCAGTGGGAGAAGGACATATCAACGGTGCTAGAGCAGCATGATGTTAAGTCTCCGATGATGAAAGCCATGTCTGGGACTTTAATTTGCATTCCCCTGTATGGAGAGAAGCTAGTCCAGCAGTGGAAGATGAGAGTTGCCAACTATCCAGATGCACTGGCGCAAGCGATGGTTGAGCAGTATCTCAAGTTTTTTCCCTTATGGGGGTTGCAAAAGCATTTAGCAGAACGCGATGCAACACTCTTTTACTATCAAATTCTGGTTGAATAGTCTTGTTGATGCTGAATTGATAGCCGCTACAGCCCGAACAGCGGCATTAAGGAACTCGTATCAGTAGCATAACTTCCGACTCCAATACTAAAATCCGTTTTTTTGTACCCGATAACCCAACGATATTTTCAAAGGTCATGCCTAAGCAAGTGATGGGTTATGGGGTGGTGGATTGCGAGTTGTTAAAGAGATTGGCTTGAGAGATATCAGTCATTTCATTGCCCTTCATTAGCTGTTCCCTGATTTCGTTGGTTGCGACGATTGCGTCGACGGGGTTTTGTTGGTGCAGCAGGTTCATAAGACTTCAAACCTGCATCCCCTGTGAGAATTTCCACCCGACAACCTAATCGAAGATAGTGTTCTGCAACCCTTTTGATCGTGGCATCTCCGATCGACATTCCCTGTGCTGCCATCTGTCCCCACTCTCGCGCCAAGGTTTTCAAACCTTCTGCCTCCCACAACACCGATTGATCGGTAAATGCTGCCCAAGGAGTTTGCCGATCTGCTGCCAACTCCATTAAATTTGCCAGAGCTTGAGCCAATTCATAGCGCCGTGAACCTGATTGAGCAATGTGATTCCCTGTTTCAATAATGGTGGCAAGGGGCAACACGAGGGTAGTGCCCT
>JAFAVL010000779.1 GCA_019242465.1 Chroococcidiopsidaceae cyanobacterium CP_BM_RX_35
AGTAATAGGCATCAAGATGTTGAGTTGACCAGTGGAGATCTATTTGTCTTCGGTGGGGTTTCCCGAATGGCTTGTCACTCAGTTGTGAAGATTTATCCTGGAACTGCCCCACATGAATTAGGGATGAGACAAGGGAGATTAAGCATCACAATTCGACAAACTGGTCTGACCTCAAAAGGGACTCGTAATCCCTCAGCCTTAAAGCCATGAGAACTGATAGCCTGTTTTACGAGTTCTTCAAAACTGTCCCTGGCATCTTCTTCGAGCTGATTGGTCACTCAGCTACAGAAGCCAGCGACTACGATTTCTGCTCTGTGGAAATTAAAGAACCAAATTTTCGCATTGATGGTGTCTTTGTTCCCAGTAGCAATTCTTCAGCTCAAACTGTCTATTTCGTGGAAGTCCAGTTCCAGCCAGATCAACTGCTCTATCACCGCCTGTTTGCTGAGTTATTTTTGTACCTGGAGCAAAACCCGACAACGAGAAATTGGCAGGCAGTAGTTTATCCTCGACTCAGCCTAGAGCCTAACGAATCAACTTTGCACCGAGCATTGTTAGCAAGTCCTCAAGTGCAACGGATCTATTTAGAAGAGCTGGCAGTGGCAGAGCGATCTCTCGGAATCGGATTAGTGCAGCTAGTCGTGGAGAGAAAAGCCCAAGCTACCAACCGAGCAAGACAGTTGATCGAGCAGAGTCAGCAGGAAACAGTTGCTGGTCTATCCAGACAAGAGATAATAGAATTAATCCAAATCATCATGGTTTACAAGTTCCCCCAACTAGGCAGAGAAGCCATAGAAACTATGTTAGGGTTAAGCGAATTGAAACAGACGAGAGTTTATCAAGAGGCGCGAGAAGAAGGTCTTCAAGAGGGGCTCCAGCGAGAGACAACCCTGGTCCTGCTTCTCTTAACACGGCGGCTAGGTCAGGTAGCCCCAGAGGTGCGATCGCAGATCCAGCAACTTCCCGTTGAGCAACTGGAAGAGCTGGGGGAAGCATTGCTAGATTTCTCCTCAGTACAGAATCTAATGGATTGGCTTCAGGAGTATCAGGGGTGATTTCGTATACGTAAATTTCTTTGAAGAGCTATTCAAAGCAACCTCCTTTCTGTTGTCTTAATATTGGGACTGAAGCAGAGGTATTTGGAGTCGCTAAATTGAGTAAAAGACCAGTTTGGGGTGACTAGCTCAACGGCAGAGCAGCGGACTCTTAATCCGGTGGTTCAGGGTTCAAATCCCTGGTCACCCATCACTTCTACTAGGACAGGTAGCCTCAGAGGTGCATTTGTGAAGCTGGGGCTTACTCAATTGCAGCTCCAGCAGCTTAGAGTCGAGCAGTTGGAGGAGTTGGGGGAAGTATTGCTAGATTTTTCCTCAGTGCCAGGTTTGATGGATTGGTTGGAAGAGCACGAGCCGTAAGCGGTTCTGTCGCAAAAATGATAAAGTGAGAAGGTTTAATTTTCTCTGACCTCGGTCTAAATGGCTTCTCCATCCTTATTCAAGTGGCGGCACTTTCTGCCAGAGATCATCCTGCTGAATGTGCGGTGGTATTGCCGTTACGCCTTGAGCTATCGAGATTTGGAGGAGATGATGCAAGAGCGAGGGGTGGAAGTAGATCATTCCACGATCAATTGATGGGTGCTGAAGTATGCTCCGGAATTAGACAAGCGAATTCGACCCCATTTGAGTCCCACCAACGATTCGTGGCGAGCGGATGAAACTTACATCGAAGTTAAAGGTGAGTGGAAATATCTTTACCGAGCCGTAGATTCAGCGGGTCATACCCTGGATTTTATGCTGAGTGCAAAGCGGGATGGCAAGGCAGCTGCGCGTTTTTTTCGCAAAGTGCTCAAAGCTCAGCACATCCAAGCTCCACGAGTCATCACGGTGGATAAGAATGCTGCCTACCCGGTGGCAATTGAGACTTTGAAGGCGGATGAAACACTTGCCGCAGAGACCCGCGGCAGAGCAAGTATTTGAATAATGTGATTGAGCAGGAGCATCGAAACATCAAAATTCCCGTTTCCCAGGCACGCCAAATATGGGTCTCTCGCACCGAGACCTGTTGGAGAATGGATGACGAGAACTTTAGCTCTGGCAGAAATGCCGAAGATTGATCATCGTATAAGCAAGGCTTTTCATGACATAGTGCAACTCGCTGATTCGTTCAAAGCGCAGCAGTAAACGACGGAACTTATCTTCCCAGGCGAACACCCGCTCGATGGTGAAAAATTGTTTCTGATAAAGAGCTTGCTCGAACAAAGGTTGGCGTCCACGCCTGGGAGCGCGTCTGCCTCGTAGATTTGCCGGTAGTGATACGGAAGTAGTGGTGGGAGCGTAACAAATCGACGTGATAAGATCGTCCAAGTCTAAGCCACTAGAGCAGATAGCACGGTCCTTGTCCCGACTTCTGACCACTGATTGCTGGCCATCATGGCTCGAATTTGCAAAACTTGATGTGCTCCCTCTCGAGTCCACTGCATTTTTCCTGTTCTTTTATGCCGGGCATTAATTAGTGACTCAATATAAGACTCCGCCACTTGACTAGTAAAAGTTTGACCGGCTTGTTGGCGCTGTTCATAATTCACTAAATAATCCTGATTGTTTTTGAGATAAGCGGACAATCCCTTGAGCTGGGCTTTCTTCTCTGAGTCTTTTACGTTTTTCCTCATCAAAGCTAACTTAGCTAAAGCAACTTCAGCTTTACCATGCCAGAGTTCCCATTTAGCACTCTCTAATGATTTCTCAAAGTCTCCTCCTAAAGCTTGATTGACGTTCTGAAATCTCTTGCCAATGTAAAACCAATCTAAAATACACTCCAAACTTTGACAATGAGGTTGTAGAGATAATAAAACTGACCAGCAGTTCAGCGCTCCGTCAGCTAATCCAGTCACTTTGGTTTCGGTACTGATACCTTGCTTTAAAGCGGCATTAATCACATAAGCTTTCATGGTATTTAAGTTATCCTTTACAGCAGAAACAACGCAAGTTTTCTCAATGATTTGACGGTGATTTTTATCCACCTGTCTGATTTGCTCTGGTCGATAAACCACGGCTGACAAAGCTTCAAAGCTCCGTTGCTGCTTGTCTTGTACTGGGATATGTCCTCCATCTACCTGCACAATCAACTCAGTAGCAGGAGCAGCACACTCCTCAGATGTAGGAGTTTGATAATTCTGTTGCGCGAGAATTTCTCCGACTTTTCCCGTGATTCTTTTGACTTGAGTATGATTGTTGATGCTCCGGGAAAAATAGTTAATTTTTGTCAGATTCTTCTGCGCCTCTCTATAACTATATAAAGCTCCTTGTTCGCATTGTATTTTCCCTAAGTCTGGATGAATAGATGTACCAAATAGCGAATTGACTGTGGGAGAACTTCGCCAACTACACTCGGGATTCTCACAACAGTGCTGTTGGATCCTCAGCTCATGGTCACTGAAGACAGCATGAAAATTGGAGGTACGGCTACCATTCTTCTTCAGCTTCTGACCACATAACGGGCAAACCTTATTTCCCGAATCTAATAAGCTTGCTTGTTCTGCCAACACGGCATTTTGGACTTTCTCCGATAAAGAGATTTGTTCAGCATGCCGTAATCCTAAGTCTAAAATTGATGCTGGGCGCTTAATATCATAGGTTTTGATGGTGTCTCGTCTCACCACTTCCTGATTGGAGACTGATACCTTCTCTACAATGATGCGTAATTCGTATTCCATGAGCTACACACCCTGTGTGGTCAATGATTTTTCCATATCGTACCACTTCTTGACATGTATCACGTCGATTTGTTACGCTCTCATCAAAATAGTTCGTTCTTTTCCAGGGAAGGCTCAACTTGACCTTGTCGCTCAATATTTCATATCAACTTTTACACAAAACCCGCAACCAGCTGAGTACAAAACAATTACTAACTAGGAGCAGAGTTTTGATGCCGACATGAACACTGTCGGCAGTAATTGGTACCGCGGCAATTTCTAAAGAACATTTGATACGAATCCGGATGGTAAAGTGACACTATTTCAACAGAACTCATTCAACATCACTATTCTGATTTTGCTACCTTTCCTACTTACCAAATAAATAAAGTCGAGCTGGGGATACCTTTTGATAAAACTAAAAACCGCTCCAACCATTCGTATTTACTCAATCCATAATTTTCCATGTCCTCCCATCCCTTACCTCCTGCAATCACTGACAAGATTCCAATAATTAAAATATCTGTGAATACGTGGACACGGCTTCTTTCCACACGTAGGTCTTCTATCTCGCTAAAAATCGATGCCATTTTTTCTGTCATTGCTGTCGCCTTGGCTAGACTCAAGTTTTTTGAGTTTTTAACTGTTTTGGAGATTTGAAACCTGATACCATCAAACTAACTCATTCCGTTCAATAGACACTTTCCTCCCTTAGCATACTACTCAAAATCTTTAATACTTGAATCTCTGCTAACTTACAATGGAAAAACATCTGTATTCTTCGTTACAAACTTAGATGCGCTTACCCTGCTTGCTACTCATCTGGGGAGAATTTTGTGATTGCCTTACCTGGAGTTGCTATCCAAAGAAAAATCTATGAGAGTCCAGCGTCGCTGGTCTATCGAGGAACCAGAGTGCAGGATGAGCGGGCGATTGTCATCAAACTGCTCAAGCAAGATTACCCCTCTCCGCAAGAACTGACCCGCTACAGACAGGAATATGAAATTACCCATTCCCTCAACCTGGAAGGTGTGGTCAAGGCATACAGTCAGCAAGACTATCAGCGCACCCTGGTTATTTTATTAGAGGATTTTGGCGGAGAGTCACTGGAGTATTGGATACACAATCGTCCGGACTTCTGCCCTATGTCCTTATCTATGTTTATGCGGCTTGCGCTCAACATCACCGACATTCTGGGTAAAGTTCATGCCGCTAAGATCATTCACAAAGATATCAACCCTGGAAACATCGTCCTCAATTTGAAGACTGGCGTTGTCAAGATCATTGACTTTGGGCTTGCCATCCGATTTAATCGCACGAATCCGACCTTCAAAAGTCCCCACGTGTTAGAAGGCACCCTTGCCTATTTGTCTCCAGAGCAAACTGGGCGGATGAATCGTTTGCTGGATTACCGCAGCGATTTTTACTCGCTCGGTATGACATTCTACGAACTGCTAACCGGACAGTTGCCGTTTCCCACAACGGACATGCTTGAGCTAGTCCATTGTCATATTGCCCAACAGCCTGTTCCGCCTCATGAGTTGAATGCAGCGATTCCCAAAATAGTTTCAGATATCATTCTGAAACTGATGGCGAAAAATGCAGAAGATCGCTATCAGAGTGCCTGGGGCATCAAAGCAGATTTAGAACTCTGTGCTCATCAATTAGAAGCAAACAGTCAAATTGATCACATCCAACTAGGTCTTCAAGACGTTTCGGAGCAGTTTCAAATTCCCCAAAAACTGTATGGACGCGAAGCGGAGATTAGAGCATTATTAGCGGCGTTTGACCAAGTAGCAGGAACCGGGAATAAAGGAAATTCTCACAACGTCGAAATGATGTTGGTGGCTGGCTATGCTGGCGTTGGCAAATCAGCCTTGGTGCAGGAACTCTACAAGCCTATTACTGCAAAGCGCGGCTATTTTATATCTGGTAAATTTGATCAACTTCAGCGTAATATTCCCTATAGGGCGATTGTCGATGCCCTACGAAAATTGGTGCGGCAACTGTTGGGTGAACCTGATGAGCAAGTGCAAGAATGGCGATCGCGCCTACTCACGGCTTTGGGAAGTAACGGGCAAATCATTATTGATGTGATCCCAGAAGTTGAGTTGATTACTGGCAAGCAGCCATCCGTACCAGAAGTGGGAGCCGCGGAAGCTCAGAATCGTTTCAATCGCGTCTTTGGGCAGTTTATCCGAGTGTTTTGTTCCAAGGAGCATCCGCTAGTGATCTTCTTAGACGATTTGCAGTGGATAGACTCCGCCACGCTCAAGCTAATCGAACTGATGCTGCTGGATGAGCAGACTCAATATCTATTTCTAATTGGAGCCTATCGAGATAATGAAGTCAATTCAACGCATCCATTGGTACTAACGCTCTTGAGGCTGCGACAAAAAGGGGCAGAGATCCAGGAGATTGTCCTGGCACCTTTAACGCTGGAGCCGTTGAGTCAGTTGATTGCTGAGACGCTTCATCGGGATGCTGAAACCGTCTGTGCTCTGGCCCAGCTGGTGCTGCGGAAAACGGAGGGCAATCCTTTCTTTGTCGGCGAATTTTTGAGAATGCTGTATAGCGAAAGTCTGTTGAGTTTTGATGGGTCACACTTAAGCTGGCGGTGGAACATTGCTCAGATTGAAGCCCAAAACATCACCGATAATGTGGTTGAGTTGATGCTCTTAAAGCTGAAGAAACTACCAGAAGAAACCCAGCAAATTCTCCGCTTAGCCGCTTGTGTCGGAGCTGAATTTGATTTAGATACGTTAGCGATCGTGTATGAGACATCGCCTAAAACGGTTTTTCAGGATTTACGACCAGCGGTACAAGAAGGATTCATTCAACCCCTGTCTGAATTAGATGAGGACTTGTTGGTTCAAGAGTATAAGTTCTTACATGACCGAGTACAGCAAGCCGCTTATGCTTTGATTCCTGAAGATCAAAAGCAAGTCACGCACTACTCTATTGGACAACTGCTGCTGGGCAAGCTCTCTGAGGTCGAACAAAGTGAGATGCTGTTTGATATTGTCAACCACATCAACTTCGGTCAATCCCTTCTGACACAGAAAGATGAAAAAGAGAAAATAGCACGACTCAACTTGGCTGCCGCTCAAAAAGCTATCTCCTCTACAGCCTATGAAGCCGCGATTCGGTATCTTGAGACGGGCATTGGCTTGCTCGACGAAGAGGCTTGGGTGAGTCAGTACGACCTGATGTTCAACCTATATCGTACGCTCTCCGCAGCACAGTTGAGCAATGCTAGCTATGAGCAATTAAGCGCCACAACCAAGGTTGCTTTAGAGCACATTGATTCTGCCGTCGATCGCGCAGATATTCGTGTTTTTCAAATCACTCAATATACCCTACAAGGCGAATGTGAGGAAGCAGTTCAAACAGGTCTGATCGGATTGCATGAGCTTGGCATTGAGATTAAGGGCAAAAATTTGACAAGACTAGTCCGTGAAGAGTTTGCTGCTGTTGCCAAAAGCTTAGAAAATCGCTCAATTTCCTCACTCTTAACTTTACCAACAGTGAGCGATCCGGTCATTCAAGCAATGATTAAATTGATCGTTGTAGATATATCAGCATACATTACGGCTAATATTGAACTTTACAGCTTTGTCAGTTTAAGAGTAGTTCGTCTTTCCATTGAACATGGAAATATTGCTGAGTCTATTAAGGCTTATGCAAACTATGGTCTTCTTCTAGGCTTGATGGAAGGGCAATACCAACGAGGCTATGAGTTTGCAGATTTAGCTGTGCAGCTTAGCTACAAGCTAAACAGTAAATCTCAGCAGTGTAAGGCTGAGATGTTGTTTGGAGGCTGGATTCACGTTTGGTCAAAACCTATAGCAGGGGCAGCCACGATCAATTACAAAGGTTTTCTGGCAAGCATGGAGTCGGGAAATGTTCAATTTGCATCCTATAACTTGTTGGGTAACATTTTTAATCGCTTATTTCAAGGAGAAAATTTAACAACTGTTGCAGAAGACAACGAAAAATATCAGTTGGTGGCGGAGCAGATTCAGGACGAGCTTTCAAAGGTGGCATTGGCTGGAACTAAATTTTTTATAGTAAAACTTGCTTTAGGGCAAGCGGCACAGGAACACGCTCAATTGCTCAGGGAGACAGAAAAAATAGTTCATCAGGGTGAAACCTCACAAATACGGTTTTCAATTTGTCTTTATTACATCCTCAGAATGCATCTTTCCTGTTTAACAGCAGATTTTGAGCAAGGATACCATTATTTCGTTGAAGCGGGAAAGATCTTAAATTCCGTCATAGGATTTACAATCTATAGCGGTTATTTCTACTATGGTTCTCTGATTCTACTCAA
>JAFAVL010000024.1 GCA_019242465.1 Chroococcidiopsidaceae cyanobacterium CP_BM_RX_35
AGGGATTTAACCTCAATTGGGTCTCCTAAAGAGGTGCCAGTACCGTGAGCCTCCACATAGCTAATTTGGGCTGGAGTCACTCCAGCCTGTGCCAGGGCTTGACGCATGACGGCCTGCTGGGAAGGTCCATTCGGGGCTGTAAGTCCATTAGTCGTACCATCTTGGTTGACTGCCGAACCTCTGATCAGTGCCAAAATGTGGTCTCCATCTTGGAGGGCATCTTCTAGGCGCTTGAGTACAATTACGCCACAGCCCTCTCCTCGGACAAAGCCATTGGCATTGGCGTCAAAGGTTTTACAGCGACCGTCAGCTGCCATCATTTGAGCCTGAGAGCAACTAATAGTTGGCTCTGGAGACAGCATGAGGTTGACTCCTCCGGCTAGGCATAAATTGGACTCCCTGTTCCGCAGACTCTGGCAAGCCAAATGAACTGCCACTAATGACGAGGAACAAGCCGTATCTATCACCATGCTGGGTCCTCGCAGATTCAGCACGTAGGATAGACGATTGGCGGCAATACAAGGGGTGGTACCCGTGGCACTGTATTGACTGATCTGGGAAGAATCCTTGTAGATCAGTTTGTGATAGTCAGCATTGGTGATGCCAATGAACACTCCAGTCTGGCTTCCCGCTAGAGTTCCTGGGGCAATTCCAGCATTTTCTAGAGCTTCCCAAGCTACCTCCAACATCAGTCTTTGTTGGGGGTCCATGTGCTCCGCTTCGCGGGGGGAAATGCCAAAAAAGCTGGGGTCAAACTGATCTACCTGTTCCAAAAAGCCACCCCAACGAGTGTTCATTTTTCCTGGTGTAGCTGGCTGTGGCTCATAAAAGGCGTCTATATCCCATCTATCGGACGGTACTTCTGTGATGGCATCCACACCTTTACGCAGTAGTTGCCAAAAAGAATCAGGATTTTGCGCTTTTGGAAAACGGCAACCAATGCCAATAATTGCTACGGGTTCCATCTTGGAGTTTGCCAAATTGAGTTATTGCTGCTGCAAACGAGAAGTCCTAATCATACAAATCTTTTGATATGGCGTTGTCTATGCTCTATGAAAGCCGTCTAGCTTTCCTGAGCAAGAACTGATTGAGAAAACTGCTTAAAGGTCTTGAGATTGTTGTGAAGTGATTTACTAATCGAGCCTCCGGCAACCATGATGCCCATTTCGCGGTTTACCTTCCATTGGTAGTCAAGACGAGAGAACAATCTCTGCATCAATTCCAAGAGACTTTGATGATATTTGAGTCCTACATAGTAACCTTCATGTTCTTGACAGAGGCACTTTTCCATCCAATCTAATGCTTCTTTTGTTTCCATCTCAAATAGAGGAGATTTTAACAGCTTGTAGTAAAAGAGCATTAAAATCGGGTCATCGTAAACACAACGACCGGGTAAGGATCCAGAAAGACCGCTCAGAAGGTTGCGTTGCATCATGTAAATCATTAGACCAGAGATGAATTTCTCGTAAGCAGTTGGCTTCGGGAAATCCTTATACATATCTCTAGCAATGGTTTGGGAAATCGTGGTATGGAAAGCCTCATCCAATAAGTGGTAATAGGAGACAGCAGTTGGAGTCGGGATATACTCGCCTTTTTGCTCTAATTCCCGGAAATATCTGACATAAGGATATTCCTGGTTCTTGAGAATCGCATTAGCCGTGTAGCGCAAGGAGTAATACTGACATGCCATGAATGGCGACATTCCCCAATGAATAGTGAAGAACTGCAACCAATAACGCGGTGCGATTCGTCCTCCCAGACCATCTGCTGGTGCGGGAATTTGGTCGCCTTTTTCCTCTAACTCTCTCAAGTGCTGAGAGTAATACTGTTTTTTATCGCTAAGCATCTTTTTAGCAACCGCCCTTAAGGCATTGTCTCGGTACTTAGAAAAAGGAGAACTTCCCTGGCTTGAGATAAAAAACTGCTGCATAGGCTGAGGGATCAAGGAACTCAGCCAGCTCTTATTCTCTTTATCTGATTTGCCATAAAGAGAATTCCCCAAAATTGTTTTACCGACTATAGCCATTTTTGATTTGAAACCGATCCTCTGGAAGGTGCGAATGTGGTAACTTTCCTGCTCGGTTTCAAATTCCAACTCCCGGCAAAGTGTTTCGTAACCGCCAACAGCGCGAAAAACACCCGTGGTCACCATGTTGTAAATACTGGTAGTTGCTTCGCTAACAGCAGTGTGGTTATAGTTGCCAACCCAATAGAGATGGTTGAGTGCTAGCTTTTGTGAAGTGGAAGCGGCAGTGTAAAGGGGGGTACCGTACAAAAGTGAAAGTTCCGGAGCGCTCCAATAATAGTTGCTGTTGCTAGCGTAGTTAAATTCACTGCCCAAGTCTTTGAGTTTCTCAGTATAGTCTGAGTTTGCATTGTTTTTATAAGTTTTTTCGATGAGTTTAATGTGCTTTGTCTCCTGTGCTGTGGGGACGGTTAAAGATGAGCTTTTTGGCTCTAGATTTTTGTTGGCAACTGTCATCATTTTCTCCTGCAAAAGTTCAGTGAATCAAACAATCTCTACCTTCTATCGGCACTAAAAACCGAAAAGAACACTCCTCAGCTTTTAGTTTTGAATTTCCAACTTAAATGCTCAACTAAAGACTCAACGGTTGGATAGTCATACAGTAGGGTTGGATCGACCTCTTCTCCCAGCCAATCTTCTAGATCGCCCGTTAAACCAACTGCTGCTGAGGAATCTAAGCCATAGCGATCAAAAGGAATCGTAATATCAACTTCCTCAGGTTGTATTTCCAACAGTTCGGCTAAATAGGCCACAATCCAGTCTTGAATCTCTGCCGCAGTCGGCGATTTTTTAGATGCCTGTTCTTTAACGGCTTGGTTTTCTGGAGCTGCGGACATTTCGTTTACTGAAAGGTTTTGAACTTCCATTTTTTTGTCTTAATTGCTACACTATTTTCTTCGCTTCTTTTCGCAGCCGCAAATCAATGAGTCTCAGTTTTGAAGACCTTGCCAGTTTCCGTGAATTTAGAATTTTCAACTGCCATCTTTCAAGCTCCTTCTCGTATAAATTGAGGTGATGAAATCTACGTAGTAAGGATTCGATTTCAGATTGCAGACAGCTTGTGTAACACAGATTCAACCTCAGCTAGCAGATGTAGAAACTTTGCTTTGCCCTGAGGATTCTCACTCCAATCTTCCACGACATTCAAACTGCCATTTAAAAACCCAGCACGAGCAGCATAACGCTGAATCTTACCACTCGATGTCTTGGGGATACTCCCAGTCTTGACTAATACAACAGCATAAACCTGGATGTTGTGTTCCGCTGCCACAGACTGACTAATGTTTCCTACTACCTCATTGACATTCAGGTTGCGCAGATAACTCCGCTCTACTTCCTGCACAACCACCAGTCGCTCTTCGCCTTTTACCTCTACGGCAAAGGCCGCTCCACACCCAGGTCGTGGTGCCTGATGGCTTTTCTCTACTGTCAGTTCAATATCCTGGGGATAATGGTTCTGCCCTCGAATAATAATGACATCTTTAATGCGCCCCGTGATAAACAACTCGCCATCCTGCAAAAATCCCAAGTCTCCCGTGCGCAGAAATGGTCCCTGAATTTGTCTGTCACCTGTGTCTGCTAGGTAAGCATGGAAAGACTGTTTTGTTTCCTCAGGTCGATTCCAATAGCCCTGAGCCACACTCGGACCTGACACCCAAATTTCTCCCACTTGGTTAGTCGGACAAGGAGTTAAGGATTCAGGGTCAACAATAACGATTTTCTGGTCTGGCAAGCTCCTACCAACACCTACAATTGCTCTGTTACCTTCCTGCTGACCCTTAGCTGCCATCACTCGGTTTTGCTCGAGTGCGGCCCCAACAACTTGGCGAACAATAGGTGGCTCTGTTTTCAAACCTCCAGAGATAATCAAGGTTGTTTCAGCCATCCCGTAGCAGGGGTAAAATGCCTCTCTTCGGAAGCCACAAGGTTCAAAAGTGGCTGCAAACCGATCCAACGTTTGGGCACGGACGGGTTCGGCTCCGGTGAAAGCCACCTCCCAGCTGCTTAGGTCAAGACTCGCTAGCTGTTCTGGCTTAATCTTACGCACACATAGGTCATAAGCAAAATTGGGTCCGCCGCTGGTAGTAGCTTTGTAGCGGGAAATTGCCAAGAGCCAACGCAAAGGCTTTTGAAGAAAGTCTAGCGAAGACATAATTATGACTGGGAACCCACCGTAGAGAGGCTGTAGCACCCCGCCAATTAACCCCATGTCGTGGTAGGGTGGCAGCCAAACAACACCCTGGCTGTTAGGTGTATGAGCGAAACACCTGTGAATCGAGGTCAAATTATGCAAAAGGTTACCGTGGCTCACTATGACACCCTTAGGTGTACCCGTAGAGCCTGAGGTGTACTGGAGAAAAGCTAGTGTGTTCTCACATAAGTTCGGTTCCTGCCAAGATGACTCTAAATCACTGGCAATATTGTCCGTAGTTATCCAGCGCAACTGGGCCAATTCTGGATTTTCGGCAAAGCAATCCTCTAGGCTGCCTAGTAGGGATGTAGTGGTGAGCCCTAGCGTTGCCTGGGAAGCAGCCACGATTGCCTGTAACCTGAACATATTGTGATTGCGCCGGGGTGGATAAGCGGGGACAGCCACAACATTGGCGTACAAACATCCGAAAAAGGCAGCAATGTATTCCAGTCCCGGTTGGTAAATAAGTAGGGCGCGTTCACCTGAGGTATCAAAAGATTGCAAGTATGCGGCGATCAACCGTGCCCGTCTATTCAATTCTTTATACGTTAGCCTATCTACTTCTTCTCCATTTTGCAAAAAGATATAAGCCACCTTCTCAGATTGATTTTGTGCTCTGCAACTTAGCAGGTCTACCAAAGTCGAAAATTTATGTCCGGTTTCGGTTGGATACTCGAAAAGAAAAGCCATTCTACACCTGCCTGAACCTTTTGCAAAAATCTTTCTAGCGCTAGACTATGTGTGCGAACAATGCTCAAACATAGAAGAATGACAAAAAAATAAAAACCTTCAGCGAACTAGATAATCCTATTTACAAATTCAGCACGATTGCTACAGTTCACTTTCTTGAAGATAGTTTACATCTCTATAAAAAAAGAGACTGTATTTCCCTATACTTTCCTGAATTTTTCTTAGCTATATTACAAATAAAAGAAAAATTTAGGAAACATGTTTTTTTTACGATTTACCTACAAAGTATTAAGATAGCGTGAAGAAGCAATGGGGATGAAGTTTTGAGTTTTTGGCAAAAGCTAAAGAGAAACAGTTCTGACTACAAGATGTACTTAAGGTAATATATTCATGCTTGAATTTTACCAAACTTGTCTTCAAAGTCAACTAAAATTTAGACTCTAAGCTAATTTGCTCCAAGAGAAAACGTAAGTTCGCCTTCTGCAGCAAGCTGACCATCAACTTCAGCACGAGCATGTATTTTACCAAAACGACGCCGCTTAATACACAACAATTCCACCGTCATTACTAACTGGTCACCTGGCACTACTGGACGGCGGAATCGAATTTTATCAATACTAGCAAACAAGAATGGTCCGTTTTCCACCTCCAGCAATTGGATCAATAAGATGCCTCCAACTTGTGCCATTGCTTCCACAATCAGCACACCAGGCATAAGCGAACGACCAGGAAAATGTCCTTGAAAATGGGGTTCATTGAGCGTAACATTTTTAATCCCGATAGCTTTTTCCCCTGGGACATATTCAATGATTCTATCTACAAGTGCGAAAGGGTAGCGGTGGGGTAACAACTTGTAAATTTCTTCTGACGTCAGAATTGTTTTAGTCTGTTGCAAGGCACTAAAATCAGGTTGATTCTTTGCAGAAGCAGATGCAGAAAGGAGTGAGGTGACGTCCATCATAGGTAAGGTGAAAAACAAATCTTAAACTAGATATTTTTCCTAATTCCCATTTATTACTTGAATTCAATCATTTAATTAATCTAGTAAATCAATTTAAATTCTTTTATTCTTCTTCTGGATGATTGAGCTTATTTATTGCTTGTTAAACCCGGAGAGTGACAGAAGAGGGTTAGGATGATGATTCTAAGTGCCGTCAGTTTGAAGATGAAAACCCAGATGGTTTTGTTCACTTGCTTGCATGATAACCGCTCCAGCTTCATCACCCAAAAGAACGCAGGTGCGTCGATCAGTCCAGTCAGCCCAACGGGAAAGCACGTCTGCACCGAAGAGAAGGATATTTTGATAAACGCCCGTGTGAATAAACTGAGCAGCAGTGACTAGACCAAAGATAAAGCCAGAGCAAGCCGCTGTTAAATCAAAAGCCACAGCCCGACTACCTCCCAGTTGCGCTTGAATAAGACTTGCACTACCAAACAAGTCATCAGGAGTAGACGTAGCCAGGACAATCAAATCTAGCTCTTTTGGAGCTAAATCTGCCATAGTGATCGCTTTTCGAGCGGCTTGAGTAGCTATTGCCGTTAGTGAACTGTCAGGTAGGAGAAGATAACGACTGCAAATCCCTGTGCGACTTTTGATCCAGTTGTTAGAGGTTTCCACTATCCGACTAAGTTGATAGTTATCTAAGTAGGCAGAAGGAACCGCAGAATCTGTTCCAGTCAAACTAATCCCTGGTATTACTGGTAATTCCATTAAACTTCGTTTGCGAAAAGGGTAATAGCTTTAACTCTTGGGCAGACCGCCCACTTTAACAGCAGGTTGACTATGTATAAGTTTAAGTAGAAAGCTGATTGATGTAATCAACAGCCTGCTGGACAATTACAATTTTTTCAGCTTCTTCGTCGGGGATTTCAATCTTGAATGCTTCTTCTAAAGCCATGACCAGTTCTACCGTATCTAAAGAATCTGCTCCTAAATCGCTAGCAAAATTAGCAACAGGGGTAACTTGCTCTTTTTCAACTCCTAGCTGGTCTGCAACGATAGCTTTTACTTTTTCAAGAATTTCTTGCTCATTCATAAAGCTCGATTCCATAAATCCGAATTTGACTTCAAGAGCTATCAAAAACTTTGATAGCAAGACTTAACTAGCCCTCAAACTTTTTAAAAGTTAGGACAACATTGTGACCTCCGAAACCAAAAGAATTAGACATAGCAACTTCCACTCTGCGAACTCGGCTACGCAGGGGAACATAATCGAGATCGCAAGCTGGATCGGGATAATCGAGATTAATAGTAGGTGGAATTTTGTCTGTGGCTACCGTCAATGCCGTTGCCACAGACTCGATGCCTCCAGAACCTCCTAAAAGATGTCCAGTCATCGATTTCGTAGAACTGATTGCTACTTGGAAAGCACAAGGTCCGAGAGCTTTTTTGATAGCCAAGGTCTCGGTGATATCGTTGGTAAGGGTACTGGTACCATGAGCATTGATGTAGTCCAGTTGACTGGGGAACAGACCCGCATCTTTGAGCGACAGTTGCATGGCCCTGGCCGCCCCCTCACCGCTAGGAATAGGAGTGGTAATATGATAGGCATCGCAGGTTAGACCGTAGCCAACAATTTCCGCGTGAATGCAAGCTCCACGGCTCAGAGCGTGCTCTAGTTCCTCTAGTAATAGAATGCCAGCGCCTTCTCCCATGACAAACCCAGTTCGGTCCAGAGCAAAGGGGCGAGAAGAACGAGCTGGTTCCTCACTACGAGTTGACAAAGCTTTAGCGGCTGCAAATCCAGCTACACATAAAGGAGTAATTGCTGCTTCCGTACCACCGCAGAGCATCGCCTGGGCGTAACCGTGTTGAATCAAACGAAAAGCCTCTCCCACAGCATTGGAGCCAGCAGCACAAGCAGTAACAGTACAAGAGTTAGGTCCTTTAGCCCCTGTGTGGATTGCCGTTAATCCGGCAGCCATATTGGCAATCATCATAGGAACTAAAAAAGGACTGACCCTGTCAGGACCTCGGGTGAGGTAAACCTCCTCTTGATCTTCCAAAACCTTAATACCGCCAATCCCAGA
>JAFAVL010000058.1 GCA_019242465.1 Chroococcidiopsidaceae cyanobacterium CP_BM_RX_35
GACGAGCAGCTTCTACACATCACTGAACCGCAACACAGTGCTAAACCCTGGATTAGAAGACTAACTCTTAAGCAAACTGAGGATTCTAAGTCGTGCTGAAGTGTTTGAGCTTAGCTACTGCAATTTCTGTCACAGCAATCCCCTTAATCACAGAGGTTACCTTTAGTCAATCAGTGCCTCCAGAGTTTCCATCACTAAAAGTACCAAACCCTGCCAACGTTGATGAGCCACTCTGCTATATGCAAACAGCCAATGACAGAACTCTAGACCTACAGAGATTGTGCGGCAAAACTTCTCCTGCTAGCAGTAGTCTTTCTACAGGAATAAGTAAGGAAGATGGAGTACACATCAGAACTGGACAAGGACGGCTACACACTTAAAAAGTTATTTCTATAGTGAGTTGTAGGCAGCAGGATTTTATCAAATTGGCTCTTTCCGGATTCTAAGGAGCTGAAGCTGTCCTTATCTTTAACTTCTATCTCTATCCCTCTCTTGATGAGGTTGAGTTGAAGTGGCTACCTCGATCTCATCGTATTTTTTGACGTTGTAGACAATGGTCGAGATCAACCAGCTCAGTATAAAGATCCCAATGATGATGTAGCCAATGGTGCCAAAGTTATCACCCAAGTTACCAACAAAGTCCCAAAACGGACCCTTCAGGTTGAACTGGTCACCAACAAGACTGAGAGCTTCAATTCCACCAATGACTAGAGCAACTAGGACAGACACCAGAGTGATAGTCATGTTGTAGTAGAGCTTACGAATCGGTTTCACATAAGCCCAACCATAAGCACCCAACATCAAAATCCCATCTGTCGTGTCAATCAAGCACATCCCGGAAGTAAACAAAGCCGGGAACAGCAGGATATTCCAGATGGGCAGACCTTTAGACGCTTCAGCGGCGGAAATTCCCAGCAGTCCTACCTCAGTTGCGGTATCAAACCCCAAACCGAAGAGGACACCCAAAGGCAACATTTTCCAGCTACTATCTATCAGCCGCAGAAAGGGACGAAAGAAGCGCCCCCTGACTCCACGTTGGTCTAAAAATTCGTCTAAGGTCCGCTCGTCATAAGTTCCGCCTCGCTTGACGGTTTGGAAGGTATGAAAGACATCCCAGAGGACAATCATGTTAATGAGCGCAATCAGCAATAGGAAGGCTGCCGAAACGCTTGTAGCAATTAATCCACCAATTTGCTGGAGACCAGGAAAGTTATTCTTAAGCGTAACAGCAGTCACAGCAATCGCCACCGACATCAAAATCACAATGGTGGAATGACCCAGCGAGAAGAAGAAGCCGACAGCTACAGGTCGCTTGTTATCCTGCATCAGTTTGCGGGTAACGTTGTCGATGGCGGCAATGTGGTCGGCATCCACAGCATGACGTAAACCAAAGGAATAGGCAATCAGAGAAGTGCCAAGCAGGAGTGGATAGCGGTGAAAGGCGATGAGGGCAAGAACCCAGACTAAAACATTAACAATAATCAGAAACGCATAAATGTTGAAGACATTGCGTCGGACGTACCTGGGACTATCGTTTAATACATGAACAAAACCTGTTAGCATTTATCCCTCAAAAAACTTGGTGATTGAACAATTTGAACAATTAGCTGACTCAAGCTCTAAGTTGGGATGGATACCTGATAAAGATAGCTAGAGTATCGACTTTGACATACGCCGCTTCCGCAGCAGTTTTGACGTGATTCGGGACTTCCATACCACTCTTCTAGAGAGATGGCTCTGATAGGTGCTCCCATCCCAATATCAGAGCCATCCCCAGCCAAATCCCTTGCCCCTTCCAACGGCGATGGTAAGGGGGTAGTGCCGAATGATGTAGCTGTAGAGTTGGTTAGCCAGCTAAATAAGTACTGCTACAACCACGGCCTGCCGACGACTCAGGGTAATACCTACAACTGCTGCAAAACTTACTAGCGGCGCATGGGGTAGATGATGCTGCTAGCACTGGTGATGGCAATCAGGCAAAGCCGCCACAACTGCCCGGTTGCAATTGTCTGACAACCTACAGCCCAACTTGAATCGAAAAAAGCTTGACTTAGACACGCTCTGTACCTCGCAGATCTGGGTGTGAATGGATAATCATCGGCGGGCCTTCTGACTTAGGGAGTGAGTTCACTCTCATCACAGCTGCGGGACAGCGCCGGACTTACACCGGACTTTCCCCATTTCCTCCAACGGCTGTTCCCCATTGGAACCGATTTATTGGCTAAATTATAGATCAACTCTGCTGGAAAAATCGTTTCCACCAAAGTAGATAGAAAAGCGACACCTACTCCACAAATCGGGGTTCTTTTAGAGGCTGTCTGAAAAGTAGAGAATTTGACTTCTGAGTTTTGAAGGAGTTCAATTATTAAGCAATGTTTCGCCAACGGGAGCGGCTTGAGGCGCAACCCCAATCAGCCCTAGGTCGGGCATTCTCGCTCTGGGGATTTTTGATGACCAAGCGCTACCAAGTTGGTACCACGCATGGTACCAAGTGGTAGTGCTTGGTAGCTTTGACCGAACTAGAGGTGGAATCCCCGTCCCATCTCCCGTTCGGGTTTCTGTTGGCGTGAGCGTGAGCGCTGCTGCGCTTTGATTTCCTTGAGCCTAGTTTGGGATTCTTTTGTGTTGAGGTAGTCTCGCAGGCGCTCCATCTCCTGAGTTTGGGGTGAAGTCTGCCATTGAGAAAAGGTGCGGCGCTGCTGCTCCAGTTGATTCAGTTTTTCCTGGGTGCGCTCCATCTCAGAAGCTTCCCCAATAAACCTGGCGGCTAGCTTGGCTGCTTCCTTCTTCTTCTCCCGGTAGCCAGGGAGCAGTTGCTCCACAATTGATGCTGATTCTAGCTCTTGTTCTAGACGGCGATATTCCTGATTGGCAGCGGCAGCGGTTGCCAACTGCTTTTGGTGGCGTTCAGTCACAAAGGCTAACTGTTGGTCGGTGGGATTTATGGGAGCTACTTGGAAATAGAGGGCTACCCTACGCTCGGCTGCTAGCAGTTGGAAGTCGGTAACTTGGGGCAGGGAGGACCGACGGCGCTTTTGAGTGCTGTTTCCCTGAAGAGCAACTTGTTCCAGGGAGCCATCCGGGGTGGGTCTAGGGGTCGCAGCCAATTGCTGCTGTTGCTTTAGTTCCACAGCTCTTCGCCGTTGCTCCTGCTGCTGACGTTCTATCTCCATAGCTCTGTGGTACTGGTCAAGCTCAGCCTGCCAGGTTGCCTGATTGTCACGAGCGGAGGACTGACAGAATTCGGAGTAGCTTTGGGTATAGGTAGGTGAGCGTCTGAGTAATTCTTGCACAGCGGGGCTTTGTGCTAAGACCTGAGTGATCTGGTTGGGGGACTGCTGCTCTTTTTGCATTAAAAACGCGAGCCGCTGGTCAATATCCCGTGGCTCGACAACTTGATAAATCGCCTGGGCTTGTCTTGCCCACTGTTGGTAAGTCGGCTGGGCTTGTTCGAGTTGCTTGTGTTCCTTCTCGATGCTGCCAGTCAGAGACTCTTTTGAAGGTTCTGGGATAGCTCGAATCAGGTCATGGAGAGCGGGAATCCCATATTGTGGCTCCCATATCGGCTGAATTTTCTGCTCCCTTTGGGGTTGGCCTAAAGGTAGCGAAGCTGCTACCAGCCGCCACGCAAGAGCTAGAGCCTTTTCAGGACAAGGATTTCCAGAAAAATTTTCAAATCGTCTAAATCTCCAAATCAAGGCGATGGAAAATTTTCTAGAAGCCTTACATCAAGCCAGTT
>JAFAVL010000110.1 GCA_019242465.1 Chroococcidiopsidaceae cyanobacterium CP_BM_RX_35
GACCAGGGGTAAAAATTCCAGCCAAGGAAACCCTGCTGACACCCCGGTTTTACACCACCGACTTTGATGAAATGGCTCGGATGGACATCTCAGTGAACGAAGCTGAGCTCAGAGCGATGCTACAAGAGTTTCGCGCTGACTACAATCGTCACCATTTTGTTCGGGATGCAGAATTTGAACAATCCTGGGAACATATCGATGGGGAAACTCGCAAGCTGTTCGTTGAATTTCTAGAACGTTCTTGTACAGCCGAGTTTTCTGGTTTCCTGCTTTATAAAGAACTGAGCCGCCGTTTGAAAGATAAAAGCCCTGTGCTGGCAGAGTGCTTTAGTTTGATGTCCCGCGATGAGGCACGTCATGCTGGCTTCTTGAATAAAGCGCTGTCAGACTTTAATCTGGCGCTGGATTTGGGATTTTTAACCAAGCACCGCCAATACACATTCTTTAAGCCAAAGTTCATTTTTTACGCCACTTATCTTTCTGAAAAGATTGGCTACTGGCGATATATTACAATTTATCGGCACCTAGAGGCCCATCCTGAAAATCGGATTTATCCCATCTTCCGGTTCTTTGAGAACTGGTGTCAAGATGAAAACCGCCATGGGGATTTCTTCGATGCTGTGATGAAGTCCCAGCCGCGGATGTTGAATGATTGGAAAGCAAGGTTGTGGTGTCGGTTCTTCTTGCTATCAGTGTTTGGGACGATGTACCTCAATGATATCCAGCGCTCTGGCTTCTATGCCGCCATTGGCCTAGATGCACGGGAGTATGACATTTATGTGATTAAGAAGACTAATGAAACGGCAGGACGGGTGTTCCCAACAATGTTGGATGTAGAGAATCTAAAGTTTTACCAACGGCTGGATGTTTGCATTCAGAATAACGAGAAGTTGAGCGCGATCGCCAACTCCAAGGCTCCTAAATTCTGGCAATTTTTCCAGAAGCTGCCCCTCTATATCTCGAATGGTTGGCAATTCTTGCGGCTGTACCTCATGAAGCCGATTGATGCCGCTGCCTCTCAAGGTCAAGTCCGTTAAGTTGAACAGTTTTGCTCCATAACTCTCGTGGTTCTGCACAAAGCAGAACCGCTTTTTTGCTCTTTAGGCTAGGCGCTAGCCTGAGTCAACTCAGTTTGCCGCCGTCGCGGTATTTCGTATGTGAGAAAATCATAGGCCATTTCTGTATTTGGGAAAATAGCCCGAGCTTCCTGGAGGAGATCCTTTAACTCCAAGTTGTTCCCAGGAGCATAACGGGGGCTGAAATGGGTCATAACCAGCAATTTCGCCTGAGCAGCTAGTGCCACTTGTGCTGCCATTGTTGAAGTTGAGTGCAAGCGTTGGAAAGCTAGTTCGGCATCTTGGTGGGCAAAAGTCGCCTCGTGAATCAGCAAATCTACATCCCGCGCCAGTTCTATTGCGCCCTCACAATAAACAGTGTCAGTGCAGTAAGCAATTTTGCGACCGACCTCTGTTGGTCCGCAAAAATCGGCTCCATTAAACTGCCGTCCATCAAGCAGGGTGACTCGTTCACCCCGCTTCAAAAGACCATAAACTCTACCTGGAGGAATCGCAAGTGCCTTGGCTTTTTCAATATCAAAGCGCCCCGGTCGGTCTTTCTCCATAATTCTGTAGCCGAAAGCTGTAATCCGATGTTCCAAGCGATCGCAGCTAACAACAAACTCCTCATCTTCGTATAGAACACCTGGCTCTACTGTATGGACTTGAATTGGATAGGATAAATGGGTATGAGAGTAACGGCAACAAGCACGGAGATATTCATCCAATTTGGGTGGACCATAAATATCGATCCGATTGGGATTACCAGCTAAGCCGCAGGAAGCGAGAAGACCCATCAAGCCGAAGATATGGTCTCCATGCATATGGGTGATAAAAATGCGGCTCAGTTGGCTAATTTTCAGTTCACTGCGCAGGATTTGATGTTGGGTTCCTTCACCACAGTCAAATAACCATAGCTCTGCCCGCTGAGGTAGACGGAGGGCAACACTAGAAACATTGCGCGATCGCGTGGGAACACCGGAACTCGTGCCTAAAAATGTTATCTGCACTGGGAGCAGTCAGCCTTTTGTCGAATTTCGCCATGCCATCTCTATACTGGCACAGCAGCGTCCGAAAACTCGTCATGCTAATTATGCCTCTTGCATAAAGGGCAAAGACGCAGCCGAAGAGTACTACAGCTTTGTAGAAAAAATTGACGAAGTCGAGCCGCGATCCGCCGCTTTGTCACGGAGTCCCTTGTTCGTTGACTTTTGTGAGAACTCTATTACTTTAGGAAACCTAAAGGGATGAGCCTTCGCATCTTTGTAACACATCTTTAACAAAGCCTTCACTCAGTTTGTACTTACTGAGGCGATGGTAGAAAAAATATCATGTACTGACATGCTAAAACTCATGCACTTGCTCTCTTGCAGCAAAACTGTAATTGCTTTTACCTTTACCATCTCTACAATGGTCAAAGACAACTGGGGATTTAATGTGAAGTTAGGGTTGATGTCATGAACCTAGACGAGTTTGAAAACCACTATC
>JAFAVL010000130.1 GCA_019242465.1 Chroococcidiopsidaceae cyanobacterium CP_BM_RX_35
AGTTCCAGGTAGAAACAACCCCTGCTTATGGGGATTGCGATCCACCGTGTAATCGATAAAATCTCTACCAATACCACAGTAGTTTAGTAACGTATTACCCTTTGCTGGGGCACCATAACCAGCAATTGATTTACCATCTGCTTTAGCCGTCAGAAGGAAAGTTAATAGTTTACGCTTTGTTTCTTCGACTTGTGCCTTAAATGTAATATAGGTTTCTATCCGAGCTAGTCCAGCAGCAATTTCCTTTGCTTTTAGTTGAATAACGCGATCGCTAATGAACTGTTTTACACTATTATCATGCTTACCATAAATGCGAAGAGAGCCACCGTGAGTTGGTAATTCTTCTACATCAAACAACATTAAACCATGAGCAGCAAAAATCTTCTCAATTGTCAAAAACGAGAAATAAGAAAAATGCTCATGATAAATTGTGTCAAACTGATTGTGCAGCATCAGTTGCAACAGATGTGGAAACTCCATTGTCAAGATACCATTGGGCTTCAAGACTATCTTCATCCCAGCTATAAAATCATTTAGATCAGGCACATGAGCTAATACATTATTACCTAGTAACAGGTCTGCTTGTTTACCTGCAACTACTAATTCTTGTGCTGTCTTAACTCCAAAAAATTTAGTGATACTAGGAATGCCTTTTGCAATAGCGACCTTAGCGGTGTTAGCAGCCGGTTCAATGCCTAAAACTGGAATCCCCTTCTCGTGAAAATACTGGAGTAAATAACCATCGTTACTAGCGATTTCAATGACTTGGGTGCTGGAGTTGAAACTAAATCTCTCCACCATCAAATCAGTGTAAGCTTTAGCATGTCGTAGCCAACTTTCTGAATACGAAGAAAAATAAGCGTAATCACCATCACCAAAGATGTGATCTGGTGACTCAAATTCTTCTAGCTGAACCAAAAGACAGTTTTCACAAACATAGGTATGTAAGGGATAAAACTTTTCTGATAGATGTATCTGCGTTTCGTTAAGGTAGTCATTTGCTATGGGTGACATACCCAGATCAGAAAAGGTACTGTTTAGCGGTTGGTTACAAAAATGACAATGTTGTTTCATATTGGTAGGAAGATTTGAACATGTCCTTTACATGTTAATTTAGCATTAATTAAACTGAATTAACGGATACCAGAACACAAACTCACACTTGTTGGGTTATCGAACGAGCTAATCCAACTGTTTCTATCTTTTTAAAACTCATTAATTGCAAAGCAGAAACTAAAACTAAAGCAAGGAAGGGAATTACAGTCTTGGCAGTGAATAAAGGCCACCTTCTTAAAGCACCTAATAAGACCCTCAAATCTACTTCTTTCAAGTTTTTCACAATCATTCTTCGGCAAAACTGTTTGGAGTATCCATTTTCCTCAAGTTTTACAAGAACTTCTGGTATATGTTTGTATTGCATTAAAATTGCAGATTTTGGCTCTTTCTGCCAATAACTTACACCTACAACACATTCTTCGTAAATATCTTTAGTTACAATTACACTGCCTTTTTCTGCACAATATCCAGCTAAGTATGCTAAGAATATCCAGTTATTTGCAGCATCCTTCCAAACCTCAAGGGCGCGTCGCACTAGCTCGGTTCGGTACACAGTAGCAGTGAGAAATATCACAGCACCGACGCTTTTACTATAACAATGTTCAAATATAGCTTTGCCATCACCACAACCATCTTCACTATCAATGTCAAACCAGCGATTACCAACTATTGTTGGTGGAGAAACGGGTTCACCCGTGATCTTATTACGACCAGAAAAATTGAGAAATAACAATGATAAATTGTTGCGTTCTTTAATTTTAGTTAAAACATAAGTAACAGCTCTTTCCTGAATAGGGTCGTCATCACCAATTGTCCAAACATATTTAGTTTTTGCAGAACTTAGACAATAAGCAACATTCTTTAATACTCCGATATTTTCATTATTTCTGTTATAGTTAAATGTTACATTACTGAGAGTTAATTGCCATTTTTTAACTACGTCTTGAGTGTTATCTGTTGAACAATTGTCAGAGACTAGGATTTCACAGTCAGCTTCAAAGCCTTTGATGGCTTGAGCCAACCAAGTTAACTGTTTATTAAGTAACTCAGCACGATTGAAGGTAGGTATAGCAATGGTAAGTAATTTATTCATGTGATAACGCTTATCTGCTTGGCCAGCATTGTTTAAACATTAGCAATCAGTTTTTCGCCCACTAAAATGGGTTGTGCGTGCGTTGGGATTTGCCCTGATATGGAAGATGCTTTCGTTGCTGTCGAAATGACAGTAACAGAGGGTGGCTTTGGCTATTAATTTCGTCCACTCTACTCTCGGTAGTAGACTATCCGGTATTTATTCGCAGCAGCTTCGGCTGAGAGGCTTTACCCAGAGAGTGGTCATCCTATATATACCAAGACACAATTATCCTACTCACTTGTGCTGCTAAAGTCCACTCGTCGGTAACTTCTCTAACAACACACAGCTTTTACAACACTGGAGTAACTACGTTGATTTATTTTAGATGATGACATTTTAGGCTTGTCAACATTAATACTATATTACATACAAAACCAGAATTATGTATAGAAGATAACAAAATGTGAAGATAAGGAGAGGCTGTCGATCTCTCAAAGCCAAATGTTGGTTTTGATAGTTAGGCTTTACTTTACCATCTCTAGCTCGGCATTAAGAGTTTCAAACAAATAGTTCATTCCAGAGTTCCTTTCCAAGATTAAGTATGGCATCCCAGCTCTTCTAGCACACTCCCCATCGCGATCGTCGCGATCGCCGATGAATAAACAGTGTTTGACTGAGACCCTGAGTGTCTCAGCAACAGCAAATAGTCCCTCAGGATCGGGTTTGAGCCGACCTATATCGCGCTCGGTCGCACAGACGTTACATTGCGGAGCTAGTCCGAGTACAGCCAGTTTTTCATCAGCTGGGTAATCAGAAAAAGTTGCAGTTGCTATACCCCGGAGTGAGAGATTGTCGAAGACTCTCAAAATGCTTGGATAACTGCAAGAGGGAAGATGTCGCAGCGGAACCTTAAAAATCCATTTTCGCACTACTCTACGGACTCTTTCTGGTGAAACTCCTGATGAGCGTGCGACCCAATCATACTGAGCATTGTCTAAATCAACAACAACCTCAAACGCCCGCTTTTCGCGTTCTCGCCTAAAGTCTCTGAGTATTTTAAAGTCCTGTAACTCTCCTAAATGAGTCAGATAATACCGTAAAAGCTCCAGCAACATTAGCCTACGTAATTTGCGTTGGTCGTAGAGAGTACCATCTACATCAAAAATAACGGCTTTTATTTTCTGCCAGTCTACATTCAACAGGTCACACTGCATACTCATAATTATGTCGAAAAGTTTTTGAAACTCGACTAGGTCAAGTTTTTTTATCAAAAGCAATCGTTGAAATTCAACTTAACATCAAATCTACAGTTTACTTAATAACCCCATGACTTTTTAAAAAAAGAATTACGAAGACTGTAACTACCCAACTTAGAACAGTGAATAAGATCGGTAAATCTGTGAGTAAAACCTCTTCTGGTCTCTCTGTCTGCCCACCAACTAGAGCGCTTCTACGAGCAATCTCCTCTGGATCGCTAAGTAGCTGATAGCGAAAAATACCGTACAACACAAATGGCAATGTTAGAAGCATCCAAGGCGTTGAGGCTCCATTAAATGTCGGTCCAGAACTCCAGATAGCATAAGTCATTATGGCGCAAGTGGTGACAATATTCTCCATGCGAGTTAGTAAAGACAGGGAGTAACGTTTAAGGACAGCACGGGTTTTACCACCTTTGATTGCAAGTCGGAGTTCAGCTTTGCGCTTCTCCACACCCAAGAACAAGGCTAACATTGCCGTACATAATAAAAACCAGCTAGATAAAACGATACCAGTAGCAGCCGCGCCGCCGCAAGCCCGCAGGACAAACCCGGTAGCGATCGCCACAAGGTCTAGAATTACAGTCTGTTTGAGTCGCTTGTTATAAGCAAATTGTACCAAAGCATAGCATAGGAGCACTACTCCCAAACCCGGTGACTTAAGCCAGCCGATGATGATAGCGCTAAATAACAGAAGCAAAGCCATCCCTAAAGCAACTGGGATACTAACTAATCCTGCTGCGATCGGACGATGACACTTGACAGGATGCTGACGGTCAGACTCTATATCAACAATGTCATTGAATAAATAGAAACTACTAGAAGCACAACAGAACAATACAAATGCCAGTAAGCTACTCAAAAAAGATTGTAAGTTAATACTAAAAGCAAACAAAGGTGCAGCAAACACAATTAGGTTTTTAGTCCATTGTTTGGGACGTAAAGCTGCAATGTGAGGCAATTGATGACCTACTACATTAGGTAAGGTTTTTCTCATGGGTGAGATCCGTAGAAGCTTCATTAAATTTCCTTTCTACTTTTGAAGTTTGTTCAAGATACAAGTCAAAAAGTCAGTAAAGTGGTAAAGCATCTAGCAAAAGCTTAAAGCTCAGCTATGAACTAATTATGTTCCTCAATAGGAGTTTTATAAAAAAAGTTAAAAAGAGATTGACAAAGTTCAAAAGTCACATCAAGTCTACAAAATACTGTCA
>JAFAVL010000262.1 GCA_019242465.1 Chroococcidiopsidaceae cyanobacterium CP_BM_RX_35
TTAACAATACCCTCTACGCCTCCGCCACACCAGGCACAAGCCGAGCAGCCCGGCGCTGAACATGGTGAGCGAGGGCGGCTCCGGGACCGGGGTCGCCGCCGGGGTCGCCAGCAACCCGTCCGTGTTGCCAGCGCTATCCACGTAGAATCCAACGACCTGACCGAGGTTGTTCACGCCGTTCAACGTCGTGGTCCCGATGCCGTTCGGGTCGTCCAGCGGGGTGAATGTCCGGGTCCCAATGTCGTAGAGGATGCCGTGCATGGCGCCGGCAGCGTCTGTGTCGAAGCCGACGGCGAGACCGTTGTTGTTGACACCCAGGAGCGAGGTCGACAGGGCACCGGGCGCGTTCACGGAGGTGAACGTCCCCCCGTTGTCCACGAAGCCTTGCGTGACACCGTTAGTCGTGTCGAAGCCGACGAGCAGGCCCGCGTTGTTGATGGCCGCCGTCGTGGTGCTCATGGCGTTCGGGGCGTTGATGTCGGCAGAGAAGGTCTTCGAGCCGATGTTGTAGGTATAGCCGTGGTTGTTACCGTTGGCATCGGTGTAGAACCCGACCGCAGTGTTGCTGTTATTCACGCCGAGCAGTTGATTGAACGTCAAGGCCCCCGCTGGCGTGTTCGGGTCGTTCACGTTCGTGAACGTTCCGCCAACGTTGGTCCAACCAAAATTGGCATCCAGCCCCACACCGTTGTTGGTGTTGGACCAAAAGCCGACTGTGGTGCCAGTGTCGTTCAGCCCCGTGACCTGCGTCTGCACCGAGTCAGGAAAGTTCTCGTTGGTATAGTTGCCCTGGCTGTACGGGGGCACTAGCGTATAACCCTTGTTCGGATGGCCAGCGGCACCGCTGCCGAAGTAACCGGCGATGGTGCCGGTGTTGTTGATGCCGAGCAGCTGATTGAAGGTAGGGTCGTTATTGTTGTTAAGCGTCTGGAAATTGTAGGTGGGCGCGGCCTGGACCACGTCGGCAGCACCGGCAATCATGAACAGTGCTATGCCGGTCGAGACGATGCTTCGAGACATGCTTTCTCCTTTCAGGTTTTTGTAAAAACTAATACATTATTTTTCACAACTATATCCAGATGATTACGGCATTGTCAACTTGATCGGACAAGTTCAAAATTAAGCACTGTAATTCCTGGAGCGTCAGGAGTGCTCAATTTGTGCAGCAAATTTCAGCCCCGCAACTTCTCGCCAATCTTGAAATCGTTTGCATTGTCACTTCTTACCTCGTCCCATCTAGATTTGAGCCATCTGTCCACCATCACTGATTTTAGCCATTAGAAAACATTTTTTCTTTGGCTAAAAGCTTTACAGGGCAAGGTTTTCGGATATCTATCCAGCCAAGGGTTTTTTCTCATCCGTTGTCTTTCAGTCAGGGCAAGGGTTTGAGAGTAGATGTGACAGTAAAAATCACGTTTCGTTGCTTTACCCCATTGGGAAGAAGGCGAGGATAACCCAGGCAATGAGGTGTAATGGTTTGATCTGGCTTGAGCGCATCAGCGCCAAGAGCGCCATTGCAGCTGTTCTCGGAGCTGGAGCAAGTACTGGTTAGCCATTTGACAAGCTTCCTTGTACTGTTGCTCATCCTGATGTTCCGACCAACTTCTGGTGGAGCGATCCTTGACGAAGCCGAAAACAGCCGCATGTACTAACTCTGAGTTGCTGCGAAAAGATGGCTCCTCTCCTCTGGCTCTGACTCGCTCCATTGCTTGCGCCAAAAGCTCTACAGGTTTTTCCACCAAAGAATTACCATTTACTCCATCCCGAATTAAACCACGCTGTTTAAACAAATCATTAACCAGGCTTCGCACCCTCGCTCCATACCGTTCTTGCATCTCCAACTTGGCTTTATCAGGGCGAGCGATCGCATCTGAATGAGGGACATCGATCGCCGTTTGAGCGATTTCAGCTTCAATGCCTTTGAGTAGAAGCTCAAAAGTAGCAGCAGGCATAGTGTCCCTAAGTCGGACACCAACAACAACAATCTCGCCGTCCTGGTCCAAGTTCATGCCATGCTTTTGCAAGACGGCTCGGCGCTGATATACCTGATACGAAATCAATTCGCCATCCACGACCACTTGCCAATCCAGACCTACATGTTGCACAAAATCGGCCTGCCGCTCTGCTAATTTCGGTCTCGACCTGCTCACCTCGGCTCCCGCTGGGAAATCAAACCAAGCTGGAGCGATCTGCACGGCATTACCATCCAGGACGGCTTCCACCTGGACTTGAAAGGTTTTAAGACTCTTAATTTCGGCTAACTTTTGCCCAATAGCATCAACTTCCTGTTGCCAGGGTAATGAGGATGGCTGTTCTGGCTCTGTTAGTTGGGTAATATTGGCTTTTTGTGAACCATTTGTCTCACGTTCGGAGTCAGCACCGTTGGCTGAGACTTGAGCAACTGGCTCAACTAGCTCAGATAAGCTGCCAGTACTCTGCAACTCTTTGAGCAGGCTGAATTTAGGTGAGGATGGCTGATTAACTGCCACTGGCACTCTTAATTCCAGCAAGTCCCCAGACTTGAGCGCTGCTGTATCGCTGAGCCTCAGTACTGTCCCACCTGCTTCATAGGCAGCAGCCAAAGTGGGGCATGTCCGATTTTCCACTACGGCATCTCTAACAACATCGGCAGTCATGCCCTGAAGGAATCTACCGAACAATTCTCGTAACCCCAGGGCTGCATGAGATACAACTATTGCCCAGTTAGGATGTGCTAACTCAGGAAACGGACTCGGTGGTGGTCCAGGTACTCGTCGCAGTGATCGTCCCCACTCTTGCTCTGCTGGGGACATGCTCTTGAGAACGCACAAGCAGCAGGAGACACTCAAATATTTGTGATCGAACCCAACGCCTATTAGACCGCAATGAACGACCACCCAATAGTTGCCCAAATAGAACTGCTCTAACAAGGCACTGGCACGCCCAGCCAAGTCATATTGTTCGTGCTCAGAATGAATCACCAGCACTTTGCCAGAAAGCACTGGGAAGTTTTCCTCAAGCAATTGTGCTACTCGATGAGAGTGAGCAACATTTAAGGCTCTGACCAGCATGGCGTGAGGCTGTCCAGTCTGCGATCGCTTGTCCAGCAAAATCTTCACCGCCATCTCTAGTACAGGCAGAGAGAAGGAATCAGCAAACATGATTTGCCTGAACCAGGCCCGGTCTCTTTGAGCCTTGGCAACAAATTCTTCAGGGTCGTACTCAATTTCTTCACCATCTTCCAGCACCAGAAACGCGCTGCTGGTGGCTTCCTGTAAACAGATCCGTTTAATGGGAGGTGGGTCAAGTTTCCAAGCATCTTGGATGGTAAATTCATAGTCAGCGACTGGTGCATATCTGGTCACGCGCGCCCCTAGCTCGTCGGCATCCTCCACTCTGTTGTACTGGACATGTGGCAACGGCTGACTATCAGAACGGAATTTGCTCCCTGTGAAATAGCAAAGTAGGGCTGCTGAGAAGTAGTTGGTGATAGTACGATAACTGGCAGCAGCAGAGAAGTGAGCTTCATCGCAAACAATAATACCAATTCCCTTGGGGTCGATGTCTCCGCGCTGCACCAAGTTGACGAGAAACTGGCGATTGGCAACGAGCATATCTGCTTGCTGAAGACAATATGCATAGCTATTAAATTAGCTGAGTCTAACTCAACTATTCTTGGCGGTATTACTCCAGAAGGTAATATTTTCAAGCTGTAGATTAGCCATTGCTCATATAGAGGACGGTGTTGAGCATCTGTGGGGAAATCCTGTAGAAATCGAGTTCTTAAAGTACAATTATCGGACAGGCAAAGTGCCTGTTTTCCCTGCATCCAAGGAGCAAGAATATAGGGAGTTAATGCCTGTACCAATGTTTTACCACACCCAACACCTGCGAGAACTAAGGCAGCTTGCCTAGGGTGAGCGCTCATTTCTCCCCGCGCTGCTTTCTGGTAGATGGCTAGCAATGCCTCTGCTTGATGCTGATACAGTCCTGTTTGACCAGATAGAATCCGGTTTAATACAAGTTCGTGATAACTGAGGAAATAATTACCAGCTTGTGGCATTCTCAAAAACCTAAGTATCAGATTTGGAACGATTACAATTGCAGCAAAGGGCTTGAGCATTAAACACTTTGGTAAAACCGCCTTTGCTGTAAGGAATTAGATGATCTGCTTCGAAATTGTTCCTATCTAACAATATGCCACAGCTCTGACATCGATAGTCAGCACGCCGTAGAATCAGCAATTTTTGAGCTTTTGTGAAATATCTACCAGTCAATCGCAAAACTCCTCATCCAAAACAGTGGGATGTTGCTCAAGAAGCAACTGCAGCCTCAGCTTCTCCTTTTTCAACCTGCTTCAGCTGAATATGTTTCCTTCCCAATGAGATTTCAAACTCATCACCCGGCTCTAGCCCTAACTGCTTAGTGTAGGCAGCTCCTATCAGCAAGTTGCCATTCGCCTGCACAGTTATTCGATAGCTAGCGCTACGTCCACCACGCCCAACGGTTTTATCTTTGGCATCAAGGTCGATCCCTTCAGCCTCAATCAAAGCATTGAGGAATTGCATCATATTGACGCGCCCAATCCCGTTTTTGGTGGTACTGAAGTAGCCGCAGGCTCTAGCCTTTTCTTCCTTATCTAGGTTTCCTAACTCCTTGACTTTGTGAAGAAGCTCTTCTCCTGTTAGTGCTTTGGTTTCTTTCGGTTCAGCCTTTTTCTGTTTCACCATTAGACTCTAATAAAAAATAGTATTTGTGTGCTTAATTCATATTTATCTCAGAATTTAAAGATTGACAAGTACTTAGCTTTAACAATATTAATTATTTTTCTACTTATGCTGACATCAAAAACTTTCTCAACATTTGACCAAGGGTATTTCATCCCAGCGTGTTGTCCAACGCTTCGACATGTATTGCGCTCGCGTCTGCCAATGTTTGTTCAAACCCATAGCCGCAAGTTTCAAAGTCTCTCGCCCAAAGTGCTCGTCGAGTCCATCAATCAGCTCCATTAAGTGTTTGGGTCTTTCATCTTCTGGGTCGTAGTCATCAAACAAGCTAAGCTGAATCATATCTTGGTCAGTCAGCCGAGTCAAAATCACTCCAGCTTTGGCAAACTCCACATTATCTCTCCAGAGTTTGCTAACAATTGTGAGAGCATAGCGCACCAAAACTGGTGTGTGATTGGTAGCAGTCAGTAAATGGCAGGAGCCTGATTTGGAATAGTAGTTGTCTTTGAACCTGCTGGAGTTGGCAAATACGCTCAAAGCACCTGCTGCTAGATGCTCCTGTCTTAACTTCCGAGCAGCACGGGCAGTGAAAGTAGCAATCGCCTCTTCCAACTCGCGCTGGCATTTCACAGGTCTGCCAAAACTACGAGAAACCATGCAGGACTGGCGTGGACGCGAATGTGACTCAATAGGCAAGCAACTAATACCTCGCAACTCGAAGACCAGGCGTAAGCCAACTACACCCATGTGCTTCTTGACAAACCAATCGGGTAAGTCTCGTAGTTTTAGAGCTGTATCAATTCCTTCGGCTAATAACATCTTGCCCCAGCGGTAGCCAATTCCCCAAACATCCTCAATAGCTAAAGTAGCAAGTAGCTCTTCTTGTCTGATATAGTTATTAGTGATGTCAAGAACTCCTTCAAGTTCAACCACCCGTTTTGCGTAGCGATTTGCCACTTTTGCTAGGGTTTTGGTTTCGGCAACACCAATATTAATTGGAATACCTGTATATTGCCGAACAGTGGCACGAATTTGATGTGCATATTCAGTTCTGTAGCAAGATGAAATATGTTCAAGTGATAAAAAAGCTTCATCAATCGAGTAGATCTGAACAGCTGGGCTAAATAGTTTCAAAGTTGTCATAACTCTGCTACTCATGTCACCATAGAGCGCGAAGTTAGAACTCTTAGCTACCAAGTTTCTTGAATATATCAAGTGCCGAATTTGAAAGAAAGGTTTACCCTTATCAACACATTCTAAGGCTTTTGCTGGTCCATTTAAAGAAACAACACAGCCGTCATTATTCGATAATACAACCAAGGGAAGTTCCCATAGTCGCGGCTCAAAGACAGCTTCACAACTAGCATAAAATGAATTACAATCAATCAATGCCGTGCAGTGTTCTTTTCCTAGCATAGCGAATGAACAACATTAGTTACTACTCCCCAAATTTGAAAGTCTGTATGCTCATTAATTTCTATAGGGTAGTAATCATCGTTTTCAGCCAGCAATAATAGTTGACTATCTTTTTGATGCAGACGCTTAACAGTTAATTCGCCATTGATTACCGCAATGACAACGCTTCCATGTTTTGGTTCTAATGCCCGATCTACAACTAAGATATCGTTCGAGTGAATTCCTGCTCCGAGCATTGAATCCCCAACAACCCGCACGAAGAACGTAGCAGCAGGGTGTCTGACTAGGTACTGGTCGAGGCTAAGTGACCCCTCTAGGAAATCGTCCGCGGGCGAGGGAAACCCAGCCGAGATCCTAGTAAGATAGAAATCGAGAGAAAAGGAAACGGTAGTGTTAAGTCGGTGAATCGTTAGGACAAAGCACTCGCTTTTTACATGTAAATTAGTTTTGCGCCAAAAGCTCATAGCAAAAATCAGCAGTACTGAAATCGAAAACACTTAAAGGGTACAGTACGCTTGTACTATAGCAGTGTTATCTGCATCACAAAAGTTAACGCCTTTTGTCCATTCCGGGCTACTCAGCCTTAGCAGACATTAGCCTCTGTGCTAGGAGTGTGTAACGCTGCTGGTCTTTAACCTGTCTAACTGCTAGACCAATTGCCTTCTTCGGACCAACTAGGATAGCCAGCTGCTTGGCACGAGTTAGACCTGTGTAAAGGAGATTTCTACTCAACATCATATAATGCTGCATAAATATGGGCAGGATAACTACAGGATATTCAGACCCTTGACTTTTGTGAATTGTCACTGCCCATGCCAGAGTCATCTCATCCAAATCGGCATAATCGTAGCTTACCTCTCGCTCGGCAAACTGCACAGTCACTGCTTGCTCCTCCAGGTCAATCCCTGCAATTACTCCCATGTCACCATTGAATACCTCTCGGTTGTAGTCGTTTTTCTTCTGGATGATGCGATCGCCTACACGCAACGTCATGCCGCCTCGAACAATCTCAGCCTTATCAGAACCAGGAGGATTAATGAGCAGCTGTAGTACGGTATTGAGGTTACGAGTCCCTGTTTCTCCCCTCGTCATTGGACACAGGACTTGAACATCTCGTGCTGGATCAAAACCCCACCGAGGAATCAA
>JAFAVL010000476.1 GCA_019242465.1 Chroococcidiopsidaceae cyanobacterium CP_BM_RX_35
CGCTGACAGTTGATGCAAGCAAATGTCCAGAACTGCACCAGAACCACCTGACCTTTGAGCTGAGCAACGCTAAGAGGGGCAGAATTTAACCATTGGCTAATGCCTTGAAACTCAGGTAAAGATGGAGCTGTCGCGGTAGCAATAGAAAGATTGCGAGGAAGACGACTCTTGGCAGCAGTGCTGTTAGAGTTAGAGCGATCGCTTATGGCAGCAGAAGAGGGAGTAGTTGCTTTCTTAAAGCCGAGACTGAGTGCAGCCGTGCCTGTTGCCAGACCGATATACCAAAGTAACTGGCGTCGCCGTAGCAGGTGCCTGTTCATAAAATGGATTGGTGTAAACCTTTAATCAACTTACGGTTAGCTTGAGCGATTGGATGTTACCCAAGAGTGTCAGTCAGCAGTACCCTCATCCAAAATAGAGATTGGAACGTACTATCAAAAAGGGATTAAAGATAAACAGGGTTACTCTAATTCAAGTCTGTTGGGTTTTTACTGATAAAGTTGTCTAAAATAATTATCTTACTTATCAAGAGCTATGGATTCGTCCGCTGCTAGAAAATCTCGTAGTCAACCAACTCAAGCCATTCCAGCTAAAATATTTCACTGGGTCAATATTATTAGTCTGCTTTTGATGATCAGTAGTGGACTACAGATCTACAATGCTAATCCAGTTTTGGGTGGGCGGACAGGCTGGCACGTTCCCCCATATTTTGTGCTGGGTGGTTGGCTAGCTGGCGGTAGACACTGGCATTTCGCCGTTATGTGGTTATTCGCGCTCAACCTACTTTGGTATGGTGTCTACATTTTCATCACCAGACGCTGGCAACGGCGATTTTTGGGTGCTAACGACATTAGGGCTTTGCGAGTGAGTCAGAACCCAAAGCGGAGAAATTATGCTTGGCATCGATTCGTCTACACTGCAATCATTCCCATCTTGCTGCTTGCCATTCTTACTGGTTTAGGGATGTATAAACCAGCACAGTTTCATTGGATTGTTGATTTATTTGGTAGTTGGCAAGCGCTTAGAATAGCTCATTTGATCACTGTGCCGACAGTCATTATCTTTGCGGTGATTCATTCCTTGTTAAGCCTCAAAGTCGGTGGTTCGCGCCTAATAGAGTCAATGTTCTGGTAAAGGTACTTTATGCGTCCGATTCAAGACCATCACCACCCACTGCTACGCCGTCGCTTTCTCCAATTGTCGGGGCTTGCCAGCGTTGGTTTCCTCCTGGATGGGTGTGGATCGCCTCTATTTGAAGATTTTGTCTATAAAGCATCTAACCCCCTCAACCAGAGTGTTGAAGCTTTGCTGTTGAATCCTCAGAAGCTGGTACCCGAATTTCCCGCTAGTGCAATTGAGCCAGATGCCTTGCTGATTAATACATTTGGCGTTACGCCCAAAATCAACCACACAACGTTTCGTCTCACTGTCAACGGCGAGGTTAATCGCCCTCTGAGCCTTAGCATGGCAGATATCCAGAAATCTCCCTTGACTTCAATGACAATTCGCCATGTTTGTGTTGAAGGGTGGGCAGCGATCGTGCAATGGGCCGGAGTGAGATTGCGAGATATCATTGCCTTCGCTCAACCGAAAGCCAATGTTCGCTACGTTTACTTCCAATCTGCTGATAGCTACTATGAGAGTTGGGATATTGCTTCAGCCTTGCACCCACAAACATTGTTGGCTTATCAGAAAAATGGACATCCCCTCTCGATTGATAACGGAGCTCCTTTACGACTAGCCTCTCCCATTAAGCTGGGTTACAAGCAGAGCAAGTGGATTACTAAGATTACCTTAGCCGAGCATCTGCTGCCTGCTAAAGGCTACTGGGAGGATCAGGGCTATGAGTGGTTTGCCGGATTGTAGAATTGAGAGGTGTTTAGAGTTGCTCGCTCTCTCTTTAATGAGAAAGACGTCACGGCAATTGTGTCTCAAAAAAACTGCTCTATAGACCTAGCCTCTTAAGCAATATCCGGCGGCAAGTGGTTGGTGGGCGTATTTTGTTTTATCTGGAGCTGAATTAAATTTTGGATGTCTTCACGTCGAATTTCAATCCCATGAGTCAAATCGCCTGGGGTTTCAAAGAAAACAGTACTATCAACTGTTTCCAACGCAACCATCTGGAATAAAATATGAGTCACGGCAATGGATACGGCAATAACTTGAGAGTCAAGCGCAGCAATCATACTTGTTGGAACAGCTTGTAAGCTGGGGAAAGCGTAGATGACGCGCTTTTCTACACCTGATTGTGTGCGATGGCTTATTGTCGTTAAAACCCAGTCTTGCTCAAGGTTTTGGAGAACGTAGTACTGGGAATGATGCAACTTTCCTGCCAGTAGCTTGAGTCCGGGAGCGATCGCTGCTACTAGTTGCGGAATCACGCCATCTTGGGGAGCATTGTCGATCAGCTCTTGAATTTGTTGATCTAAATCCATTTAGAGATTGAGTATTAAAAAGTTGCTGCTATCCCTTTGAGTCTAGCGGCGATCCAACGGGCAAACTTTTCGGTGAGCGACAAAAACGTTCTCTTGCCATGTATTAAACAAGAGAGCATCAAGTGATCAGAGGAGCAAACTGATGATTTGCTTGAAATTAAGTGTATTGCATAAATATGAAGGTCGAGTGTCGCTTGTATGGCAATAAGCGCGATCGCCCCGCAATGGACAACCTTTTCATCTAAATAGATACTAGACTACAACTCTATGAGTTATGAGTCAGAAACAGATCTAAAGCCCCGCTAAGCCAATAGCCATGCTGTACTATCCTGAGATCAACCCGATTGCCCTAAAAGTTGGACCATTTGCCGTCCATTGGTACGGAATTATGTACCTTATTGGGTTCTTTGGCGGTTGGGGTGTCCTCTGGCTCCGCATCCGCCGTAAGCCTGGTTGGAACTGGACACCAGAGCAGCTCAGCGATTTGCTCTTCTACGTAGTGTTGGGTGTCGTGCTAGGCGGACGTGTTGGCTATGTGCTGTTCTACAATTTTCCGTTTTACATTACCCACCCTGTCCAAATTTTTGAGATGTGGGACGGGGGTATGTCGTTTCACGGCGGTCTCTTGGGCGTACTACTTGCCATGTGGCTTTATAGTCGCCAGCATGGTCGGCGTTTTTTTGAAGTTGTCGATTTCATTGCTCCGGCTGTGCCTATTGGTCTTGGCACGGGACGCATTGGTAATTTCATCAATGGTGAGCTATGGGGTAAGGTAGCAAATCTCCCCTGGACTATGCGGTTACCGTGCCACGAGCCGCGCTTTTGGCGGTACTGCCACGGTGCAGTCACTGGCTATAGCCAACCTCGTCAGCCATCCCAACTCTACGAGGCTTTTCTTGAGGGGTTGGTTATGTTCGTGGTGTTGTGGTGGTTTTCTGCTAAGCCCAGACCTAAAATGGCAGTTTCAGGATTGTTCGCCCTGCTCTACGGTGTCTTTCGCTTTGGCGTTGAGTTTGTACGTCTGCCCGATCCGCAACTTGGCTACCTCGCTTTCGGCTGGCTAACAATGGGTCAGGTGCTGTCGCTGCCGCTGATTTTGGGGGGTATTTTGCTGCTCAAAATTGCTTATAGCTACCACCAAATTTAACTAACAAGAGTTGCTAACAAGAGTGTCAGATCGTCGTCTGTGAGTTTCGCGATCCGCTCCGATCGCAGCAACGCTACTATCTGTTCTTTTGCCTCAGCCTCGTTTGTAACATCTGCCAGGAAGTGAAATAGAGGAGAAAAGAACGGCGCATGTGGTGTTCCTTCATTCATTTCCAGTGCCAGCATTTGTAAACCATCTGAGAGGACAGCAATATTGGCTGCTGCTCCGCGCCATAAAGTTACCTGTGCTGTATCTAAGGCGTGAGGCGAGACCAAAAAAGTTGTCTCATTAGCGTATTCGCCGCGCTTTGGGGTTGTGAGTGCGATGAGGTTTCCTTGTCGGTCGCCTAATACTGCCACCCCGTCACCAATTTGTGCTGCTGCAACGAGGTTTGGGGCGGCAATCGTAACAATTAATGTCGTTGATAAATCTCGTATGGTCGCGTTGCAAGCTACAGCTTCTGCTTCTACGGCTGTTTTAGCGGCAACGAGCGCGTCAGTTAGAAGCAATTGCCAACCTTCTTCATCTTCAGAAGATTGTAGCGTCACCTGGTTTGAGCAGATTGTTTCGACTGCTGTCTGAGCAGCAACAATTGCCCCAACTTTCCCCAGAGCTGCCGAACCTGCTCCATCGGCAACTGCTGCTACCAGAATGCCTCCTGGTAAGGTTGCCCAATAATGAGCATCTTGACAAAGTTGCCCCAGCTTCTCGTGACTCCTGCCGCAGATTGAAGCTGCTACTAACCGCCACTGGAATGAATCATCTTTAGAAGCATCCATCCAGTATCTATCTGGCTCTTCTTGAACGTTATTTAGCTGGACTTTCATTTTTCTTAATTGGTTGAGACCCTGATAGCATAAATTTTTCTGGGTTGCGTAAGTAGGAGTCACAATTGTTCTCTAGCACCCCACAGATATAACCCAGCGCTTGCTGATAATGTTCTATATCTCCTTGTTCAAGAAAGATTTGAGCGGCTTTCTGTAAATCCTCGACTGCAACCCAGTAATCTTTACTGGTGCTTCCACTGTAACGGGCAATTTCAGAGCGGACAAGACCTCGTTTGATATAAGCTTCAGCACTGTGGGGGTCAAGATTCAATGCCTGGTCAAAGTCCGCGATCGCGTCCTTGTAGCCTTGGTCTGAGCCGTTGTATTGTGCCAGTTTGTAGCGAACATTCCCCCGGTTCACGTAAGCCTCGGCATTCTTAGGATTGAGTCGCAGTGTTTGATTAAAATCCTCGATTGCCCCCTTATAGTTTCGATCAGAGTCTTGGCTGTATTGAGCAATTTCATAGCGGATTAGACCCCGCTTGAAATAAGCTTCAGCATTCTTAGGATTGAGCCGCAATGCCTGGTTAAAGTCTGCGATCGCTCCCCTATATTCTTTGTCAGGGTTCCCACTATTTTGAGCAATCCCATAATAGGCATTACCCCGGTTCACGTAAGCTGCGGCATCATTAGGATTGAGTCGCAAGGCTTTGGTAAAATTCTCAATTGCTCCCTCATAGTCCCCTAGTTTGTAATACGCATTACCTTGTTTGTCGTAAACGAAAGAACTACCGCTGTTTTTATCTAGGGTTGACACAGCTACATTGTTGTCCTCCAATTTAGCAGTAGCATTGGAATCGATGGGAATGTTAAGAGCCCTAACTGTAACCACCACCTCTAAAAATCCCAATACAGCCACACCAAGCAGACTTAGAAAGAAAGGATTGAACTTCTTCTTGGACGGCTTTCTCACAAGTAGAGGCAATTGCCTATTCAATCGTCGTCTAGCAAGAGTGGCGCCAAAGTCAGCTCTTAGCAAGGGTCTAACTTTCTTGGGTTCAATAGGCTGTAGGTGTTGCTTCTTCTTAACAGTAGATGTTGACGGAAATGGATCTCGTCCGCCCAGTGCTAAGGCGCGTTCACACCACGGACAGGCTTTTAGATGGTTGCCGTAACGATGATGACCATTAGCAGTGCAGACAACCAGGGTATTTTCTGCTTCTTTTAACGCACTTTGCCAGGTCTCAGCACTCGGACGCATCTGTGGTTGTTCGTGCCCTTCCTCAAAACAACGCACGAACAATTGCTGTAGAGTGGGATGCAGAATTTCAAATGGTGGTGCGGTGGGTGCCGAGCGATAAGGTACAGAGCGCCGACAACTGTAAACAAAATGTCCAGCTCTTATGCGTGCTTCATAGGGAGGTGGATCACCTGCACCGCGAAAGATACCTGAAAAAGGGTGAGTTCCTTCCATTAGTAGTTGGAAGATTAGCACTGCTAACCCAAATAAGTCATGTTCTGGGATGCGGTCTAACTGCCCAAAATTCTTACCCTGAAGTTCAGGCGGCGTGAACTCAGGTTTACCAACAGGGCAGCGATAAACAACACCACTATTAGGTTCTCGCACCTGAAAAGAGTCGGTATCCACCAGTGTCACTAAAGCTGTATCACTGACTAGGATATTAGACTCGTTCATATCTCCTACGCAGTATCCCCGCGTATGCAGAGCGCCCACAGCCGCAGCTAGGTTGCGTGCAGTGCGGTGCAAGTAGCGATAGCTGAAAAAAGGACACTTTTGCCGACGGGTCTTGGGATTGTAAAATTCTAGGATCGAGTGCATCCCTTGCACGTACGGCATCAGAAAGCCGACAACACGCTGGCTGCCATCTACTGTCTGTAGTAGGTCAGTTGGCCAAGCTATGGAAATTTTCCCTTGACTTGCCATTGGGTTCTCAGGCGGGTTGGCGACCATCGCCATCAGCTTATGTGCATGCGCCTCCTGCGGCTTGTGATAAACCTTCGCTACCAAAGACTCATCAGTAGACACTGCATATATGCGAGCCTCGCCCCCTTGCCCCACAGGAGATGAGAGATCTAAGGTAATGATTTGTTCGTTAGATTGACGTTGCAATCGCATGACAATACCGTATCCCTTTAGTAATCTAGGGACAACATCAGCAAGCTATGACTGTCCCAGCAATTAGCCATAGCTCTGTTTCGAATCATCTCCCCTAGTAAGTCATTCCTCAAACTTGTTGTCATTACCAATCATTCAACGCCGTTTCAACCAGTTACCCAGTTGTTAGCAAGACTAATCAGTATTATATATCCAAACTAGAGGTAGCTAGAGTCCGTTACTGATGTAAAGTCGCTGGTTGCAGGTGGAGACTCTGCTTAAGTAGGCTGCAAACCTCTGCATCAGTCGTTTGCGGGAAGTGCTGGTACCAAAGACCGACAGCATGGAATGGCTCTGGCGTCATAGCGCAAACAATCTCATCGACCTCTGCTTTAAACTCATCACAGGCTTTGGCTGAGGAGATCGGAACAGCAATAACAACGCCAACGGGTTGTTGTTGTCTTACGGCAACAACTGCGGCACGCATGGTTGCACCAGTCGCTAGACCGTCATCTACTAAAATGACAATGCGACCGCAGAGGTTAAGGCTAGGGCGATCGTCTCGATAAAGATGTTCGCGTCGCTCCAGCTCTCGTTGCTCTTTTGTCGCAACCCTGTTGATTACTGCCTCAGAAATACCCTGAGAGCGCACAACCTCAGCATTGATGACGCGTACGCCGCCAGAGGCGATAGCACCCATTGCTAACTCTTCTTGACCGGGTACACCTAACTTACGTACCAGAAAGATATCTAGTGGCGCCTTTAGCGCTTTCGCAACTTCAAAGGCTACAGGTACGCCGCCCCTTGGTAACGCTAACACCAGCAAATCTGAACGGTTAGCGTAAGCCGTAAGCTTCGTGACCAACAGTTGACCTGCTGCTGTTCTATCTTGGAATAGCATAGCGCGAAGGAATACATCTGTTTTCTCGTCTATGCTTTAACCTACATACTATTCCCCTGTCTAGACTTCCATCAAAGGAATGACAAAAAACGGGTTGTCACCCCGTTTTTTGTTACGCTCCTCACTGCGGTGGTTGAACAATGTATTGCGATTGGATCGGTTGCACTTTCCCTGCTTGAACCAATGCTTGATAGACAATGGCAGCTACTTCAGCCCGAGTCGCGTTTTGGTTGGGGTTTAGTAAATTTTGAGTCGGGTAATTGACGACCATCTTGGCTTGCGTGGCAGCAGCAACCTGATTAGTCGCGTAGTTAGGAATCTGAGTAGCATCCTGGTAAATTTGGACAATCTTAGCTGGGCCAGGTGGAGTTGGGAGTTGTAAACCGGTAGCTAGAGCAACTAGGACTTGGACTCGAGGAATTTCTTGCGTTGGTCGGAAGACATCCCCCGGATATCCTTTTAAGAACTGATCGTTGGTTGTTCTGTCAATAGCTGGAGCCGCCCAGAAATCTGTAGGGAGATCCTTAAATTCGCTCACCCTCTGACCCACACGGTTTTTGTCAAATGCTGCTTGCAAAATGGCAGCAAATTCGGCGCGGGTTACAGGCTGATCGGGGCGGAAGAAGTTGTCAGTGAAGCCACTGACTATGCCACGAGCAGCGAGAGCATTAATAAAAGGACGTGCCCAAAAACCTGGGGGGACATCCACGAAGTTAACTGACTTAGCTGGCGCTGGAACTGGAACTGGTGCAGGAACCGTTTTTGGGGGCGCTGGTTGAGTTGGGGTAGCCCGCCGCGTCGGTAAAGGTAAAGGTACTAGCACCTGCGGTGATTGAGTAGGAACTGTTGTTGGCGTTGGCGATACTGATGTCTCAGGAGGCGTTGGAGTTGGCGAGACTGGTGTGGGATTTGCTGTTGCCGTAGGAGGCGTTGCAGTCGCTTGAGGCGAAGGAGATGGAGAAGCAGGCAGAAAGCCGAGATTTAAACCCTCATGCCTGTGAGCAAGTAACCAAAAGAGAATTGCGCCGACGGCAGACAAGGCAACGAAAATGCCAATAAAATCATCGAAGCCTAAAGGATCTCTTTGAGATGAACGTGGATCGGGAGGCGGCAAATTTGTCATTGGTCTAATAGGGAGGTCTTTCTCGTTGTTGCTTGAAAGAGTCCAGCAGTTCGCGAACTTGCTGAGCCGCTAGCTCACGACCGCCCAAACCAAAGGCTATGGCAAACGAAACAGCTATAGCGCCTAGTAGCAGTCCAAAGGCTAGATTAATAATGTCGCTGGCAATTCCCATCTGCTGTAGTGCCATGGCTGAGACAAACGCAATGATGGCAATTCGAGCAATCTGTCCCAGGATGAGAGCTTGGCGTTCGCCGGAGCTGGTAATTAGGGTAAACGCGAGATTGGCTAAATACAAACCGATAGCAAACACCACTAATCCTGCCAAAATCCGCCCTGAGACTACAACGAGACCACCCACCAATGCTGTTAGGGCTGGAATATTCAGAATGTTGACTGCCGCGAGTGTGGCAAATAGCATAATCCCGACCAGCACCACAATTCCGATGAGTTCTGAGGGGGTTCGGGTTGGGAGGCTTGGCGTTGTCTGGAGTTGTGTGACTTGTTCAGAGGGAATTACTGTTTCTCCAGGCGGTGGTGGTGGTGGCGGAAATGTCGCTGTGCTAGGTGCTGTCGTAGGTCGAGGTGGAGTTACATCTCTTCTACCTCTTCTGGGAAGAGCGGAAAGACCTAGCCAGTTAAAGATATTGTCAAATCCAATGCTACTGAGAATACTAGTAACTAATTCAGCAAGGAAGTGCCCCAGAACGTAAGCCAGAATTAGAATTACCCCAGCCGTGAAGATTTTGGGCAGAACACTGAGAATCTGGTTGAGCATGGCGATCGCTGGCTGCGAAATCGCATCAATTCTCAGAGCCTGCAACGCCGCGATCGCCGTGGGAATTAAGATTAAAACATAAACGATTGTGCCAATGATCCAGGAAAGCGACTGACCTCTAGTGGTGCGACCCAGTCCGAATCTAGTACCGATCCGATCGGTACCCGTTGCCGCCAACAGATTAGTCACAATCCGGCGTACCACTTGAGCAATGAGCCAGCCAGCTGCACCAATTAGTACCGCTGCCAGGATATTAGGCACAATTGACAAAATTTCATTTAGCAACTGCTGGACTGGTTGCAATGTTCCCTGCAACCCAAGAGTGTTCAACACTGCCGGGAGAAACAGCAGAAAGATGAACCAGTAAAGTGCGTTGCCAATGGTTTCCGAGAGCAGAAATGGTCTTTCTCTTGGCGTGTTACTAAGTCTTTCTCCTGGCGTGCTAGTAAGTCTTTCTCCTGGCGTGGTGCTACCAACTTGTTGATTCAAACGCTCATCTAACCCAAAGGCGTGCAACGCCCTAGTCACTACTAGCTTGGAGAGGTTTGCCAGTATCCAAGCGATGCCTACTAGAATTGCTGCCCCAGCTAACTTGGGCAAAAAGCCGATGACTTGCTGAAGAAAACTGTTGAGTGGTTGAGAAACTGCTGCCAGTTGGAGTTTATCTAGAAAGGCAACAACGGTAAAAATGATGATAATCCAGAAAACTATACTGGATACCCATTTCTCCACTGGCAGTGTACTAGCAGCCTGCCCCGAACGACCTGTGATCCAGCCGGCTATCCGATTGTCTACGTTCGTGCGGTTGAGAATTCCCCTAGTCACACCTGCGGCAATTGCCGCCACGATCCAGCCAACAATCAGAAGCACAATCGCTACAATCAGATTCAGCACAGTCGGACCAACATTGAAGCCTAGTCCGGTCAAAAAGCCACCCCCAGGTAAGCCGACGGGTTGGGGTTGGTTGGCTTGAGCGAGTGTTAGAGTCGGTAACGTTAGACTATGTACCAATTCCCAAGGGATCATCATTTGAGTAAAACCTTGCAAGCAATTTACGACGTTCATGTCCTTCTTGAATTAACCTCAGATTTTACAGATAAAACTCGGCTTTAGATAGCCCAATGGGCATCTTGTCCGTTTCCTGGAAATCTTCAGCAGGATGTAAGCACTTTTTTGAACTATCAGCAGCTTTCGTAACTAGCTTCATAAGCAGCTTTGCCAGCATAATTATCAGAAGCTGTAGGGTTTAAGACAAGGGAAAAACTCATTTTCTCCACCCCCACAGTGTCTCGGCACTGCCAGTGCCCTTTGTCCGTTTCGCTAGGTCTTTGGCATAAACCTCTGAATCCAATCAATTCCTAAAGCTTCATGCCACCTCAGCAAATTGTCAAGAGCTTGCCCTGCTAATCTCACCAATACTTTTAACAAAAACAATGGAAGGC